>JANNEE010000406.1:0-12334 GCA_031388325.1 Deinococcales bacterium | reverse complement strand
GGCAATGCCTACCGCGATACCTTTATTTCGGGTAAAGCTGGCATGATTGTAGATGGTTCATTTGCGATAGGTGGAATCCGTAGCGGTGCAAAATTCAACTGGGGCGTGTTCCCCTTGCCAACCAAAGACCTTGGTGGTTTACGCGCCAACTTCGGTTCGTACTGGGTGCATGGTTTAACCCCCAATGCCAAAGGTCCAAAACTCGAAGCCAGTATCAAATGGATGAAATTCCTAACTTCCGAGAATGTCCAACGCCGTTGGTTACAAAAAGTTGGCGAAATCCCAGCCGATTCAACCCTGTCCAGCGACAAAGCCCTACGCAACGACCCTGTGTTTGGACCATTTATTAGTAGTCTACCCTTTGCTCGAGCCACTTTCTTTGTAGATGAAGCTGGTCAACGTAAAGCCCTATCTGATGCGATGAGCAGTGTTTGGCTGACCAAAACCAGTCCAGCCGATGCCTTAAAAGCAGCAGCTGGTGGTGAACAAAAATTACTGAACTTATTTTTTAAGAAATAAGTGTTTATCTCGAGATTTTTTTGGACTTGTAAACTCTGAACAATTAGGATGATCCCACGCCAGTTTAAGCCATTTCTCGAGCCGATTGATTGCAGACAGGCTGTACTCTACCAAGAAAAACCCGTTCTCGAAACTCGAGAACGGGTACAGAAAAAGTTACGATATTTGAATCTCGAGTTTAGAACCAGCCCCAGATTCTGGGGTTATTTTTACGGGCAGATGCTGAGTAAAAAGTTGAACAAAAACCTTTTCCATTGCTGCCACTTGGTAAACCACTGGACTTGGGTCTAGGCGCTGCGAACCACCACGTTCCCAAAAATGCGAATCTCCATCGTGCCAAGATTTAACCCGAACACCTTGCTGTCCTAAATCTTTTTTCAGTAACAAAGTCACTTCTCGAGCAATTTTGGAGAGTTTTTCTGTCCCCAAAGCCCGAATAACCACTTTTGTTTTGCGTTTTGCAAAACGCGACTTAGGAATCACAAATTCTAATTTATAAAACTCTGTTGGCGCATCTTCAAGCCCAAGACTTGGGTACTTAATTAAAACCGTGCCGTGCGCCCCATTAAAGCCACCATCTAATTTAGAACCAGAATTCTTAAACCCAGCCGTTAAAGCCTCGAGCAGTATGGTGTACTCGAGCAAACTCAAACTGGTTTGTACCAATTTGCCCTGCTCATTAAAACGCTGTGCAAAAGCAAACCGCCCTTCAAAAACTGGTTTAATGCCAAGTTTTTGTAATCGCGCCATGTCCCTTGGAGGAATTTCCATCATCTCACAAGCATTAAAACTCTCCATCCCACCTTGGCGCTCGAGATTCGCCATTGGATTCATAAATTGGGCTGCCAGCATGGAGAAAATATCTTCTTCAGAACCAAGGTTTTCTAAATCCAAACCCATAGGCGAAACACCACCTTGATTATGGATAAATTGACAAAAACCAAGCCAAGAAGGAAACATTGCTAAACCAAACGATTCACCAACATGCCCCATAACCGTAGCGTACTGCCAATCAGCATTGGGTAACTTAAAAGCAATACACGAGTCTGGCAAAATAAATTCCCACGGCTTAAGCCCAAAAAAACGTTTCGCTACTTTGGTAAAATCCCGAATTTCTTGTTCTGGAGCATCCTTAAAAAAATAATTTGTTTGGATTTCTAAACCACCTTTCTCGGCAAAAGTCTGATAAATCTGGTCTTCTATGCTTGCATCTGCCACTCCCACAGCAACACCCAAGGTGCTTAAAAAAGCAGTTAAAGAACCAGCTAACGCTGCATCAGGAAAACGCAAAGCCTTCGGACGCAACGGCACACGCCCAGAAGGAGGATTAGCACACGCCCGCAACAACAACACCTCGAGTTCCGAAGCCACAAAAATTTTAGGCTGCATTTGCGTATCACGCATCTGCCCAGCACTATCAATAATCACTGCTAAATACACCAATTTGGCATCCGAAAACGGACTATCTTGCACATAATCTAACGCCTGAACCGACAATAACCACTCCTCGGTCTCAGATTGCGGTAAAGCCAAAACAACCTCTAAAGACGGAGCAGGCGCATCCATACGGTTCTTCTCGAGCCTCAAAGAATCGGTATGCTCAACCCAAGGCTGCACTGACCACTCACCCGAAGGTAACAACCTCGCCACCAAAGCAGTCGTGACTGTCTTATCCACTGAAAAACGTTCGATACTAAACTGCTCGAGGGCAAATTCAGAGACCCACTCGTCCAAATCATCAAGTTCGCAACGCAAAGCACCACAAGACTCGCACTGCTCTAAACTAAAAAAATCAGACAGTGCTTTATTTTTATCAAGTTCTTTACTTTTGACTGATTTCTCAAAATGCAGCGTCAGATTCGCCTCAAGCGTATCGGTGTCTGCGCTACCACAAGAAGGGCAAGTTTCAGTTTCAGTATTTGTCCAAAAAAGATTCATGCTAAATAGTTTACCTTGACAAGCAGTCAACTGACCATGCCAAGATATAACATGCACTTGGAACTTGAAATCCGTGATGTCAGCAAAGCTCAACTTGAGCAGTGGAAACTTGTGCATCAACAGTTATCCATATCAATTCTTGAGAAATTACTGCAACGGTTTAACCCCCAAGCACAACAAGAATACAAATTAAGTCCTTATATTCCACGGGCTGCCTTTGCTCGAGCCACAGGCTTAACAGTTCATGCAGTTCGCCATTATACCCGCGAAGGACTTTTCCCTATTCTGCGATTCGCTAAAAAGCATTTGTACCCATACACTGCGCTTGAAACGGCTTGGGAAATCAGTATCATGCGTGAATTGGGACTGAGCATTAGCGAAATTAAGATTCGTTTAAGCCAAGTGCTAGAAGAAAAGAAAAATGCCAGAAATGCACTTGCGAAAAAATTAGGATTGACCGAAATAGACATCAATGACCCAAAACAACGCCAATTACTACGCCGCACATACGCACAAGCAGAAAATATTAACCTTGAAGATATAGCCCAAATCGCACGGCACGCTCGAGAAACCTTCAAAGTCACAATACACACTCGGCTCGCGCAGCAAAAAGCCTTGATTGAAGCAAAACTCGAGAAATTAGACAATTGGAAATAAAAAACTTGCCCTCGAATCTCGAGGGCAAGGGCTGGACAGGATATTTATTTTATGCGTAGCTCGCCATGACTTTTTCTAAGCTCTCACGGCTTGGGCGGGTCATGCTTTCTGGTAAAAGCGCCAATGGGATTTCATGAACATGTTCGGTGTCTATCAAGGTTTTACGGCTCTCGTTCAGGTACACCAAGCCCGTGACCAATTCACCACTGCGTTGACCATCTGCGAGCAGTTTGAGCGCACTGAGTCTGTCGGTTGGATTATGGTCTTTGGCTAGTTTTTTAAGTTGAATCGTTGGACCTTCGTGCAATTTAACACTTAGCACTTCGCCTGGTTCGTACTCGACGTTAATCTCAGAGAATTCTGGAACAAAGGTAATGTCATGAATTGGCACTTCATTTTCCTTGCCGTAACTGTAACTTTTGGTGCTGTCGTCGGCATTGTTAAAGGTCACACATGGCGAAATAATATCGAGTACAGCCACACCCTTAAAACTCATGGCGGCTTTTAAGAGTTCGGTGACTTGCTTAGCGTCACCGGCAAAACTGCGTGCCACAAATCCAGCCCCAGCGATAATCGCTTCGGCGCATAGGTCTAGCGGTGGTTGTTCGTTTGTGCCAGCGTACTTGAGGGTTTGTCCTTCGTCGGCAGTGGCGCTAAATTGCCCTTTGGTCAGTCCATAGACACCGTTGTTCTCGATGATATAAACCATTGGTACATTGCGGCGAACCGCGTGCTTAAACTGCCCTAAGCCAATGCTGCCAGAGTCGCCGTCGCCCGAGACACCAATCGCGGTTTGGTTGCGTTGGGCAAGCATTGCACCCGTGGCGACGCTTGGCATCCGTCCGTGAACCGTGTTGATGCCGTGAGCGCCATTCAAAAAGTAAGCTGGCGACTTGCTCGAGCAACCAATGCCAGACAGCTTAATCACTTCATGGGGTTTTAAGCCAATGCTAAACGCCGCATCTATAATTCGCATCGAGATGCTGTCATGTCCGCATCCCGGGCAGAGGGTGCTGGGTAAGCCTTTATAATCGGCTTTGGTCAAACCAATTTTGTTGGTGTTTGCGGTCGGTACTGTTGCAGCAGTCATGAGTTCACTCCCTTTACTCGAGTCGCCACAAAATCACCACTGAGCGGTAAGCCGTCGCAGTGGGCAATGCTGTGGATGCGGGTGGCAAATTCTGGGTATTCGGTACGCAGTAAAATTGCCAGTTGACCGTGTTGGTTCATTTCTATGACAATTACTTTTTCGTGGTTGCTAATAAATTCGCGCACTTCTGTACCAAATGGCAATGCCCGAACCCGCATGTAATCACTCGAGATACCATCTTTGACTAAAATAGCGCGACCTTCAACCATGGCGGGGTCTACACTGCCCATAGCAATCAGCCCGAGGCTCGAGCCAGTTAGGTCAATCACCGCTTTTGGTACGATGTCCCGAGCATGGTTGTGTTTGCGGTCAAGTCGGGCAAGGTTTTTCTGCCAGTCTTCTGGGCGCTCCGAATATGTGGCAATGTCGGTGTGACCCGTTCCGCGTGTGAAGTAGGCTGCGCCCATGGCATCTGTCCCGGGGAGGGTACGTGGACCCACGCCTAAGCCGTCTTCGTCTTTATACCGAGCAAAGGTATGACCTGCTTTAATCACATCTTCGGCGCTTAAGACCTTACCGCGATTCATTGGTTCGGTAGGGTACTCGAATGGTTCGGACATCCAGATGTTCATGCCCAAATCAAGGTCGGAATTGACAAAGACAGGGGTTTGCAGTTGGTCGGCGAGGTCAAAGGCTTTCCAACCAAATTCAAAGCATTCTTTCGGGTCAGACGGCAGTAACACAATATGTTTGGTATCGCCGTGCGACAAGTAATAGGTGCTTAACAAATCGCCCTGTGAGACTCGAGTCGGTAGCCCGGTGCTGGGTCCCATACGTTGCACGTTCCAAATCACAATTGGCACTTCGGCAAAATAGGCATAACCCGCGAACTCAGACATTAAGCTAATACCGGGACCCGAGGTACTGGTCATGGCTCGAGCGCCGCCCCAACCTGCGCCGATTAACATTCCAATGGCAGCCAGTTCGTCTTCGGCTTGAACAATTGCAAAAGTGGCTTTGCCAGTTTCTTTGTCTTGGCGCAGTTTTGGCATCCATTCAATCATGCCGTCGGCAAGGCTGGTGGCTGGGGTAATTGGATACCATGCCAGTACGGTACAACCACCGTAAATCCCGCCCAAAGCTCCTGCCATGTTGCCATCAATTAAAATTTTACCCTTGGTGGCATCCATTCGTTCGGCGCGGTATGGGTCAGTTTTGGTGACATTGGCGGCACACCAGTCAAACGCAGCTTTGGCAATCGCAAAGTTTGGGTCTACCAGTTTTGCCCGACCACCAAAGTTTTTATTTAAGTAAGCATAAATTGATTCCATTTCGATGCCGATAACTTGGGCAAGCGCACCAACGTAGACGAGGTTAATCATGCGGTCACGAAACTTGGGGTCTACATTTTGTTCTTTCATGATGGCACTGGCGGGCAGCGCATACACACTTATATCGTCTCTTATGCCAACCAATTTAATGTTGTCGGGGTAGAACATCACACCGCCAGACGGCAGGGTACGGAAATCCTCTTCGATGGTTTTGGCATTAAACGCCACCAAAATTTCGGACGCATCCCGACGAGCCGTAAAACCCGCGCCACTGGCACGAATCGAATACCAAGTTGGCAAGCCCTTAATGTTACTTGGGAATAAGTTCTTTGCATTGACTGGAATGCCCATTTGAAACAGTGCATTAACCAGTGTTGCATTGGCGGTTTGAGAACCCGAACCGTTGACTGTAGCGACGTTAATCGTAAAATCATTGATAACAGGAGCGCGATTGGTGCTGACTGGACGTTCGGCGAGTTGCGTCATCGAAAAAGTACCTCGAGAGAATAGAGAGAAATTCTTGCTTAAGCCACCGTGACCTAAGTACCGCCCATAAGTCTAGCAAACCTGAACCGTTAAGAGCATGGGCATTTTGCCCAAAGAGTCTATGTGCCTTTGGCGGGAACAACGAGAATTACCCTATACTAATGCCATGACTGCCTTACTCGAACGACCAGAAAAAATAACCGAGGCGCAACCAGTTACACCGCAAGGACTTCATTTCGCACGAATTACGCTCGAGATGTACGACACACTGATTGCGGCTGGAAAAATCACCAATGAATCTCGAGTTGAACTGCTTGATGGTTATATTGTACGAAAGGAAGACATGAACCCACCGCATGTGTTTCGTGTAAAGAGAATCTATGACCGCTTACTCAAGCAGTTTTACCCTCAGTGCAGGCGAAACAACCGCTTGCCTTGCGTTTCCAGATGACCAAATAGATTGGGCATAAAATTTGACATTTTGCTCACACAATTTTTTATAAACTCGAGGGGTGAAATCTCTCTCCCCATATTGGCGTGGCTCGCTTTACTTCATTGCCTTTTGGGGTTCGCTGGGGAGCATCGTTGGTTTTTTTGGGGTGCGTTGGATAGAACTTGGCATTCTACCTGCCCAACTTGGTTTACTGGCTATTTTTGGACCGATTGCTGGGTTTACCCTTGCGCCAATTATCTCGAGAATTGCCGATGCTAGAGGCACACACCGTCAAATAATTGCGGGCAGTTTATTTTTCATGGGCTTGGTTTTAAGTTTGGGCGTGTTTGTCCACGACTTTACTGGGGCGCTTATTTTATCCATTGCCACCGCTATTGCTGCCTCGCCGCTTGGTTCGGTCGGCGACGGGCTGATTGCTCGGATGGCAAGCAACAACGGTTTGCAATTTGGACAAATGCGCCTCTGGGGGAGTTTATCCTTTGCGATTGCCAGTGCTTTATTTGGTTTTGTCTATAGTAAAACTGGTTACTTGCCGATGTTCTTAATTTGCGGCGTGGGCTTAATGTCCATGATTCCCTTAGCCCTAAATCTCGAGCCGAGCCGAGATAAAGAAATTACCCTCGAGACACCAGAAAAGCCTATTCTTGAGCCAGTCTCGCTCGAGCCAAGCAAACCAAAATTTGAAAGCAGTTTAATTGTAATACTATTGGTCAATTTACTGATTGGACTTGGGCTAGGTTTTACAGGACCTTATTATGGCGTGCGGGTTGGGCAGTTGGGCGGTGATGCCGCCCAAATCGGATTTTTCTTTGCGATTGTTGCCTTGGCAGAACTTCCGACCATGCTTTATGAAAAACGCATTGCCAAACGCCTTGGAGACGCGGGGTCGTTGTTGCTGGCTGGGATTTTATATACGGTTGCCCATTTGTCATACACTTTAGCCCCAAGTGCGACTTGGATGACTTTTAGTGCTTGTTTTCAGGGATTGGCGTTTGGGCTGTTTTTTGTCGGCAGTGTCCGTATGGTAGACGCTCGAGCCGGAGCGCTGATTAGCACCTTACAAAGTTGGCGCAATGCCATGCTGGGCGGGGTTGCGCCGCTTGTGGGGGCTGGGGTTGGGGGCTGGGTTGCGGGTCAATACACTGTCCAAGGTGTTTTTGCCCTGACCACTGGTATCATGCTGGTCTCGAGTATTGTGATTTTTGCGACCCGTAAGCGACTGTAACCAAGCCTCAAGGTCAGAGAAATACATCAACATTGGTCTGAAAATAGATTGCCAAATTTTTGGCAAGGGTTCGGCTAATTTCCCTTTCGCCGCGCAGAATTTTAGAGAGCGTGGATTGGTCTACAAATGCACTCAGGTCGGTTTGTTTAAGATTGTGTTGTTCTATTAAGAATTTTAGAGTTTGCTGTGGTGTCACTTCTGGCATCGAAAGATGTTTTTCTTCCCAAGCAGCAATCTGTTCGGACAATAATCGAAACAACGCACCATATTTGGGGTCATTGGGTGATTCCATTCGGTCTGAAACTTCATCAAGCAGTGCCTCAGCCGCTTCATACTCGGTAAGACTCGAGATTGGTTGAAGATAAGCCTGGGCGACACTTGAGAAGGCTTCCCAACGATTGATTACTTGATTAATTTCAGGCATCATACTTTTTCCTTTTTTTCTTAACGGGTTCAAGTTTTCTTTCTTCTTGTGCGTTCCAAAAGTCGTACTCTTGATGGGTCAAAACATGACGTATTTTTGCAAATGAATGAGTGAAATCTATCAACACAATAACTCGGAATTTATTGCCACCAATGTCGAAAATTGTGTATTTGGAAGCTATATCTACTGCTCCAAAGAGACTTTTGAGTTCGGCAAAATTCTTGGGCTGTGACTTGCGTAAAACCCGATACCAAACGGCTAAAGGTTCGGCTGCTTGTGGGTGTAAAAGCCAAAAAGCAATCAGCTTTTTACGACTAACAACATTCACAGTTTTAGATTAGGGCAAAATGCCCTAATCTGTCAATACTGTATGCCAAATAGAATTTTGTACCCAGACTCGAGTTATATGCTTTATAGGTGAAGCGCTTGGTTTGGGCATTGTTTTTTTTGCATTTGCTGATGCAACCGATTTACGCGCTTTTACCCAGTCACCTAGAACTGACTGGCACACTTTTAATCGTCTCGAGCAGTACCACCTTTGCTTTTTTTCACTTACTGGTCACTCGAGGCTGGAAAAGTGCATTTTTACTTTTGGCACTGTGCTTTTTTGTGGCGGGTGGTTTTGAGATTTTAAGTGTACAGACTGGTTTTCCTTTTGGTGTCTACACCTACGGCTCACAACTTGGTTTTGCGGTGCTGGGCGTACCGCTTCTTGTGCCGCTTTGTTGGCAGATGATGGCGCATAATGCCGCAACCTTAGCGAGGCTGGCAAACCCTCGAGCCGCAGTTCTGGTGGCGGCTGGGGCATTGGTGGCATGGGATGTTTACTTAGACCCGCAGATGGTACGCGGTGGCTACTGGACTTGGCAACGAACCACGGGAGGCTTTATCTACCAAGGCATTCCGCTCGAGAATTACGCTGGTTGGTTCTTGACTGCCCTGATTATCTTTGGTTTGTATTGGCGGCTGACTAAACCACAACCCATCTCGAGCATCACGGTTTTTGAAGCCTTGCCAATACTCTCGTTCTTGTGGACTTGGTTTGGAAGTGGCTTGGTCAACATTGTTTGGTGGGGGCAACCTGTGGTGGGCTTGGCAGGGCTTTTTTGTATGGGCTTATTTGCAACTCCAGCCATTAAGCGTTTGCTCGAGCTTGGGTTTTTGAGGGCTTTTTTGCAGCCTCGAGCCAAGAAAAATAGCTAAGTTTGCGGTACGCTCACACCATGAAAAAAATACTTCCAAAAGCAGGTCAAGAAAGCGTTTGGGATTACCCACGTCCGCCGCGTCTCGAGCCATGCAGCAAACACATTCGGATTGTCTCGAGTGGCTTGGTGCTGGCAGATTCGATTCGTACTTTGCGTTTGCTCGAGACTTCGCACCCACCAAGCTATTACATTCCACCAGAAGACATTAACCTCGAATTGTTACAACACAGTCCAGCCTCGAGTTACTGCGAATACAAAGGCGAAGCGGCGTATTACGATTTGAAAACTGGAGTTAAGAGTGTGGCTTGGTTTTACCCGAGTCCGACTCGAGGATACACAGCGCTGGTCGGTCATTTAGCCTTTTATCCGTCTCGAGTGGTGGTTCAAGCTGGTGATGGCTGCTTTGTGAATGATGAATTGGTCACACCACAAGCAGGAAATTTTTATGGCGGTTGGATTACAGCCGATGTGGTCGGACCTTTCAAGGGCGAAGCTGGCACACAAGGCTGGTAGTGATAAAAATTCGTGACTGGTATAGCAAAAACCTTGCCTAAGCTCGAGCCTTGGCTTGGCTAATTGGGCGTTTAGCGTTTAAGTGCTTAGAAATCAGGCTCTGGTCAATACCCGTTGTTGCTGCTAATTGCACTTGATTGGTTTTGTGCTTTCCATGTACCACGCCAGCATTTCGTGCGGAGGGCTTAACTCGAGCGGATGAGCTTGGTCATAATCGGCAATCAGTTTAACCACCATCTCGAGTAAACCACGCAAAGCATGATTGGGTTGGTCTCGAGTCACTTCGAGTAAATCATCAAGCAGGGCTGCCAATTGGTCATAATGCGCTTCGGATTGAACGGGTTGCAAAATACCACCAACTGAGTCTTGAAGCGCGTTCCAGTATTTTATGGTTGTTTGTTTCATGATGACCTCTTTTTACTCGAGCGCAGCAAGGGCTTTGGTAGAAACAGTCATGGCTCGAGTGTACAAAGATTTCGAGCAGCAAGCAACCGCTAGACTAAAACCTCGTCGTCCGAAACCATCACTTGAACTCGAGTGAGAATTTTAGATTCGTTGGGAAGATGTGTTGCAAGTGATAAAGGGATGGCTTTATTGATTCGTCTTAAGATTCTTTAATCAATAGTCTGGAATGTTTTACGCAGTCTTAACTCCCAGATTAAGCGCGTCCTCGAGCAACACAATGTATTTCTCGAAGCTCAATTCCAAAGGCAACAAACGAATAATTCGTTCTGCAAACAACTCGTTATACGCCCGTCGTTTAGAATCCTCCATACTAAACACAAAATTTTGTACATCCCCATCAAAATCAAGGAGTTGCTGCGCTCGAGTCAAACTCGTAACAAGAAAACTCGCATTCCAATGGAACTCCAAAGCTTTGGCTTGTCGTGACTGGCAGTCCATCAATCCAGCAAACTGTTTTGCATCTCGAAACGGAAACTCCATCTCAAATCGCGCACGGTAACACTCAATCACCTCCATAGCTGGCATATAGACATCCGTACTGAACAACACCTCACGTCTAGTTTTACCTTCAGACACAAACCAAGTGATGCACACCACCCGTAGGTCACGTTTCAAAGATGGCGAGTTGACTCGAGCCGAGTGAATTGTACAGGTCTCATCGTTATGCTCGAGATTCCAGATACTCAAATCGCTCCAGTCAACTTTGTCAGCGTAGCGTTTAGGACGACCCGCTTTTTTACTGCGGGGTCCTGTGTACAACATTCTCAAGTTGGCATCGCTTCGCAGTTTCCCAACAAAGCATAAGCCACCTTGTACAACACTGTCCACAAACGATTTCTTACTGTAAAACGCATCTCCAACAGCACATTTTATTTGCTTCTTAATCAATTCAGGTAAAGCAGTGTAGGTTGTCTCCAAGTGTTTGGCATAGTGGGTGGCTCGAGATTCATCCTCGGGTAGTTTGGCAGGTGTTTGTAATGCGTGGATTGGTATGGCTTGGCGGTATTCGAGGTCAATCAATGTACAGCAACTGATCTCAAGACTCGAGACGGCTTTACCAAGTTTTGAATCCCAGAATTTGGCTATACCGTGGGTGTGTTTACCCGCTTTGCGGTTGTTGCTGGCATCAATACCTAGGATTAACGTTGTTCCCATGCGTTGTTGGGATTGCAGTGTTTGTACGAGGCTGCTATTGAGGATGATCCATGGGACTGGTTTAGCAAACCAGTTACGGTAAGTCTTTTCGTTAAAGTGGCTAAAACGCTCGAGATTGGCGTAGTTAATGCGTCCTGGAATGGCTAACCATAGGGCTAGGAGGGTGTTTAAGAAAGTGGCTTGGGTTTTGCGAATACCCGCTAAGGTCAGAATTTGGTTTAAGATAGTCATGGAAGCCTTTTTGGAGCGTTGGTTTAGACACTCACAGCTTACAGTAGGGCTTCCACTTTTAATTTCTTAAATTTAAAAAACGTTCCAGACTATTGACTGTTATACCATCGTGATTTGCGGCGGTTGGTGGTGATTGAACTCAAACTCGAGAAATTCCAAGCGGCACACAAAGGACAGATGGAATTGTACTTAAACTGGTTGGATAAGTACGAACGCCGAGAACATGAGGAATCGCCAATTGGCTTAATTCTATGTACCGAAACGGATTCTGAGCATATCGAATTGATGAATCTCGAGCGCGATAACATTCGTGTAGCCGAGTACCTGACCCATCTTCCAGCCCTCGAGTTATTGCGTGAGCGCTTGCATCGGGTGATTGAACTTGCTCGAGCGCGTGAGGAGAACAAAGCTGATGCTTGATACACCATTTGATTACCCCGCACTACTTGCTGACCTAAAAACCCAAATTCGAGCTGCGCGTACCAAAGCAGCCTTGGCAGTCAATCGAGAATTGGTTTTGTTGTACTGGAGCATTGGAAAGCAGATTCTCGAGCAGCAAGCCTTGCAGGGTTGGGGCGCAAAAGTGATTCTGCAACTCGCAGCCGATTTGCGTCTCGAGTTTCCTGATATGCAGGGTTTAT
>JANNEE010000377.1:0-4662 GCA_031388325.1 Deinococcales bacterium | reverse complement strand
CTGTCCGAAAATAAAATCCATGAATCGTTGGGCGAGGCATGCCTCGCCCCATAGGCATCAACTTAAGCTTCTAACTGCTTCTAACTTCTGCACTGAATTTGGTTTTCCTCGTCGTCTCCGCATCGAAATACCTGTTCTCATCGCATTGTTTAATACCTCTTTAAAATACTCAAAGTGATAGCGCCCTGAAGGCGTGTTCTTCTGGTACAGCACCACCGTTTTGACTTCCCGATATTCAACTCGAGCTTTTTTATCTTGACCAATCACTCTGGTAGATACAAGCGACCCATCAATCTCGAGCATCCATGTCACAGGTAAACGAACTAAACCAGTCACTTGACTCTTACCGATTTTTGCTAAGGCTTGAACTGCCAATAACTCGAGTTGTGCATGACACAAAGTATATTGCTTGATTTCAAGTTGCCAACTTTGTTCGGCAACTTGACTTTTGCCGACTTCCACCCCCCATGTAGACATGAATTGACTGGGAGTTCGGTAGGGTACGTGCAAAGCGAATTCTTGCATTCGCAAAAGTACCAGTCGTGTGCAATTACTTCCGTCCAAGCTCGAGTCTTTCCATAGACTTAGGCTATGATTGCATTGATTGCAACGATAACGGATTCTTGGCTGTTCTACTTCACCCCATAAGGTTTTTAGCTTTGCACTGCGTGTTTCACTTTGGCTCATCTGGGCTTTACAATTTGGGCAACACGGTCTCGAGGGGGGAAATCCCCTCTGAGTCTTTCGTCTCGAGGGTGCTGGCGGCGACTTGACCCAATTGTCTGGTGGCTTCGAGTATCACAAGCTCAAGTTCAGCAAAATTCCTTGCTTCTTTGCTTTTTGCTTCTAAGGCTTCAATGATTGCAGTTGCCTGTATTTTGAATTGATTCATGGGCTTATTCTAAGCTATACCCATTTTACGGACGCACCCTCTCCTACTGTATAAATAGCGGTGAAGAGGTCTTCAATGGTATGCTTTTCGAGGAGGCTACGGATTCTCATAGACTCGTATCCTCCACTATTTTTGGTTTTCTGCCTAGTTATCTACTAGCACCCGACGTTTATTAGTGTTTTGGATTATTCCCGCTTGAGCATTGACATTTAGCACACGGCTGCACACAAAATCCGCGCTTTGACTCGAAAAATTCTTAACTCTGCAATCCTGAGCGCTTCCAAAAAGATTTAAATTTTTAGCAACGATGAAATAGCATTTTTTCAGAGGCACTGACTGACTAATCCATTAAAAACGCATAGGTCTTGCAGATGGCGCATAGGTCTTGCTGTAATGGCTTACGCCAAAACCCCGATGTGCTGAGTCCTCTGCGTTGCGTATTGTCTGTTACACAGCCAGTCTTGGGCTGTGCTACTGTCTGGCGTTTGACAGTTAAGGACATTATGATTGATTTTTTACATCCAGATATAAACCAAGTTTGGCTCGAGTTGCAAAAGACTTTGCAATCCAACCAAGTCGTGACTGGTGGTTTAACCCTTGCGATTGCAGGCGGGGCAATCGCTTATTTGCGGCATTTACCCAAACAAATCTGGGATTATATTTGGGAACGGATTGTCGTGACTGTCCAAGTAGACTCCAGAGACGATGCTTTTGAATGGTTTAGAGCGTGGCTAACCACCCAACCCGTGCGCTCAAGAATGCGTGACTTGGCGCTGGTGACACAACGAAGTGGCGAAGCAGGGTTTGCCGTGGATACCCGTGACAACGCGCCGCGTGGAGTCTTTGCACCCGTTGATGGGACATTCAAAGTACAATTTGAAAATCGGACATTTTGGTTTAGTGCCTCTCGGGAACGTCAGCAAAATAACAGTCTGCTGATGGGTTTCCATGAGACTTTAACGGTGCGTACTTTGGTCACCAACCGTGATTCTTTAGAGCGCTTGGTCAGTGCCGCTTATAAAACTGTCCATAAACCCGAAGAGCCGAGGGTCGAAATTCTTGCACCGCGTTGGGATGACTGGCGGGTGATGCAGCGCGTGCCGCCAAGAGACCCTAAAAGTCTGGTCTATGCCGGTGGGCTGTTTGAACGGGTTTGTGCTGATACCAAGCGTTTCCTCGAGTCTGAACAGTGGTACACCGACATGGGCATTCCTTGGCGGCGTGGCTATTTGCTTTACGGTCCTCCGGGCAACGGCAAATCAAGTTTGATTACGGCGCTAGCAGGTGTGCTGCATAAGAGTGTTTGTGTCTTAAACCTAGCCAGTGGTATTTTGACCGATGAAAGCCTGACCAATTTACTGACCGATGCACCAGAAGGCAGTTTAATTCTGCTCGAGGACATAGATGCGATTTTTGTCGGTCGTAAAAAAGACGCTGAAACCAAACTCTCTTTTAATGGCTTATTAAATGCCCTAGACGGCGTAACAGCGCAACAAGGGCGAATGGTCTTTATGACCACCAATCACCTCGAGAAACTCGACCCAGCTTTGGTGCGTCCGGGGCGTTGCGATGTCCATTTATTTGTTGGTCATGCCACACGGCAACAAATTGCCAAGATGCTTGAGCGCTTCTATCCGAGTATTCCAGATGCCACGGCGCTTTCCGAACGCCTCCCCGAAGACAGCCTCAGCATGGCTCGAGTCCAAGAATTTTTAGTGCGTCACCGTGATGATTTACCCAGCGCTCGAGTGGCTTGGAAGGAACTTGAAATGCTGGTGCAAACCCATTAAAGCACGACTGTCTCAAATTCGAGTATCACAGGTTCGATTCCAGCCACAGGCTCAAAAACAGGTAGATTCTCGAGCGTATCTTCGCCCAGTCCTTTATAAGTGGTGAATTTTAGGGTATCTAAGTCGAGGGTGCAAAGGTGTCCAGTCCATTTTGCCCCTAAGTCCATAAAAATATTTTGTCCAATCCGAGTTGGTGCATGAACCGGTGTATGACCATGCACCGACAGCAACACACCTTCAGGAAGAGCAAAAGGACCATCTTCTGGACGCGCCCAAACCATACTGTCTTCGGGGCTGCGGTAGCCTTTGACTTGGCTTGGTGCGGCATGGACACAAAGAATATCGCCTTTTTCGCCGCCAGCATGACGGTAGGTGTATTCGGTACGGCTGGCATAGGTCATCAGTTCTGGTGGTAAGCCCCAATCGCCAAAAGCATCGGCTTGTCCACCAGAATCCCAACCGCCGTATTCGATAATCACAGTATCGCCACCGTTTTGAATCCAATTTTGCATCGAAAGCAGCGCGTCACCGCGCCGCAACTCGGTCGGTTCGCGCTTAAAACGCTCAAAGCATTCATCTACCTCGAGAACGATTGCTTCGTGATTACCACGCAGTAAAGTCATACGACCTTGGTCGGCAAGTTTAGTCAGCAAACGAATCGTGTCGCGGTTTCGATGCCCTCGGTCTATTGCATCGCCCAAGAAAACAAAAGCGGTGTCGGCTGGCACACGCTCGAGTAAACCCTCGAGCAGGTCGGCTCGTCCGTGCAAATCTGCAATTGCCAGTTTCAAGTTGTCACCTTGCGCGGTTTCATGAGTCTTATCTTACCTTGTCCCAAGAGGACATTGTGCAGTAATCCGACCCGAGTTATCCAGTAATCCGACCCTAATTCTGCATACCTTTCTGATTTCCTTGTGCAAGCCCAGATAAAATCGGTTAGACTAGAACCAGCGATGAAAATACGACCTGCCACTAAAAACGACATTCCTGCCATCGCCCAAGTGCATTTTGAATGCTGGAGAGCCTTGTTCTCGAGTCTTGTACCAGATTTTGCCTTTGATGCCTTACAACCAAGGGGTGATCAACGCTGGCAGCATTTTCTTGAAGGCGCAGAATGGGGCGACGAGGTTGCCTACGTCGCTGAAGAAGACGGCGAAGTGGTTGGTTTTGCGGCTGGTGGTCCTGAATGGGGCGGACATTCAACCATCGAAGCCGAAATGTACTCCTTATATGTGATGCCACGTTACCAAGGACAAGGTGTGGGTAAACAATTGCTCCTTTCGGTGGCAAAAGGTTTAGTCGCACTCGGACTTAATTCGATGTTGGTGCGCTTACGCAGTGGTAATCCAACCCCTCGGGTCTACATTGCCATGGGGGCAGAGGATTTAGGTTTACATCCAGTGACTGTTGGAGCTTCCAGTGTTGGTGAAGTGACTTATGGATGGTCTGACTTGCGGCGTTTAAGCGAGTGGCAAGATTAAGCCCGAGTGGTCACAATCCCTTCGGTAGCAGCCCATTGCGAAATATCACGCCTCGAAATAGCCGCCGCCATCATGTCTGGAAAAAGGTCTGGGGTACAGGCAAAGACCGGCACACCCATCTTGGCAAGCGCCGCCCCGTTCTGGACATCATAACTCGGTCTGCCGTCGTCAGACAGCGCCAGCAGCGAAATAACGGTCACACCCGAAGCAATAAACGCCTCGAGTTTGGAAAGCATTGCCGCACTGCCTGAGCCTTCGTACAAATCAGAAATTAAAATAAAAATGGTGTCCTCGGGTTTCTCGAGCAACCCTGCACAGTAATCGAGTGCCTTTGGGGTGTCATTGCCACCGCCGAGTTGTGTGCCAAAAAGCACATCTACTGGGTCGTGGAGTTCTGCCGTTAAATCCACCACGCTTGTGTCGTAGACCACGACCCTTGTTCGCACGGCAGGTAGGCTAGCGAGAACCGCTCCAAACACACCCGCGTAGACCACGCTTG
>JANNEE010000365.1:0-3861 GCA_031388325.1 Deinococcales bacterium | reverse complement strand
CTAACCCGAGGGCGTGGTCGTAGAGCTTGCGGGCTTCTTGATGGGCAAATAAATTTCGGGCAGCAAGTGCGGCTTTAATCAGGTGGGGAATGGCTTCTTGGTTGCGTCCACTCTGCTCTAAATGATGGGCAATGCGGCTTGGGTCGCCGTTGGAGCGAATCAGTTGTTCGGCTAGACGTTTATGGATTAAGTTCTGGCGTTCTGGGGTAAATTCCTCGAGTAAACTGCGACGCACAACATCGTGGTTAAATCGGTATTTGTTTTGTTCTCGGGTTAGTAACTGGGCGCTGACGGCTCGCTCCAAGGCATTTAATGCCTCCCATTCGCTTAAGGCACTTGATTGCAGTAAGTCTTCGGACACAAATGGTGTGGCACAGAGCGTGGCAACTTCGAGGATGCGTTTGACGGCTGCTCCGAGGTGGGTGATGCGTCCAAGCACCAATTCACGGACATTTTTAGGAATCGGTAATTCGGTGTAATCGTTGGTTTGGGTATCTATCCCACTTTTCCAAGTGCCGTCTGGTTCAAGACTTAAGCTGCCATTTTCAAAAAAACCTTGGAGCGTTTCTAAGGTTAAAAGTGGGTTGCCACCACTGGCAATTTGTAGGCGCTGAGTAAAAAGTGGTGCATTTCTGCCAGACAGGGTTTGCAATAGCATTTGCGTTTGGTTTTGGCTTAGGGGTATTAAGGCATAACGGCTTAGGTGTCCTTCGCGCTCCAAAGTTTGCAAGAGTGTTTGGGCGCTTGGGTTTTCGGTGATTTCTAATTCTCTGGCTGTGGCAATAATTTTGCTGTTGTGTCTGGTCAGGTGGGCGATTAACTCGAGGCTGCTTGGGTCAAACCAGTGCAGGTCATCTAAAAGTAAGGTTTCATCTGGGCGCAGAGCAGCTTGAATGGCTCTGGCTAGGCTTTCGATAAATTTGGCACGTCCGTCTAGGCTCGAGTTTTGGCTGAGGGCTTGGTCAGCAAATTCTGGCACAAGCCGAGCGATTTCGTTGCGCCAGATGGTGTCCATGCTGCTTAGGTCTATTCGCTGGTTGCTCAGGCTACGGCGTAAGGCTTCGGCGATTGGGTAAAAGGGGGTATTGGCAGCACTGGCATAGCCTCGTAAACCCAAGTAGCCGCCGTTAGCGACTGCGTAATCGGTGACAAGTCGGGTTTTCCCGATGCCCGTTTCTCCTGTAATCAGGCAAAAAGCAGCTTGCTGCGTGACCAAAAACTGCCATGCTGTTTCACGTCCGACCAAGGGTGGGCGGCTGAGGTTGGGGCGTTGCAGACTTGGCTCGAGGGGGATTGGCTTTTCTGGTGTGGTTTTCTGGATTTTCCTGAGTAATTCTAGGCTTTCTGGGAGTGGTTTTAAGCCAAGTTCGGTTTTGAGGATTTGTTCTAAGGTGTCAAAGCGCTCCAAAGCAGCCGCTTGTTCGCCGAGCAGCCAGTGTAAACGCATCACTTCACGGTGATGCACTTCTTGCAGCATATCCAAATGCACCAGTGCCAGTCTTGCTTTGAGCGCATTTCTAAAATCTGATTGGGCTTCTAAACGCTCACTTCGAGTGACCCATAAACTTATTGCAGCTTGCCTAAACATTTGACGACGCTGCTCGAGCCACAGTTCAAATTCGTTGGCAGCTTTGAGTTCAATGCCCGCTAAAAATTCGCCCTTGTTGTACTCGAGGGCGGTTTCGTTGTTTTGCTTGGCAAGGTAAATAAAGGTTTGCAGGTCGCAGTTAAAATTGTTTAAGCTCACTTCATTGGGCAATATGTTCAAGTGCGGCGCAAGATTGGTTTCTTTGAGGCGAAAGAGTTCTTTTCTTAAGTTATTGCGAGCCGCTTCTTCGGACAAGTCTGACCAGAGCAGGGCTGCCAATTTACCCCTTGTGGTTGTGCCTTCTAGGGCTAAATAGGCAATTAAACCAAGGGCTTTGCGGGTGGCAAGAGAAATCACCTCGCTGGCTTTGGTGACTGTACCAACACCAAATAAACGCAACTCGAGGGCTGAGGCTTGTGCCATTGGAGGTTAGTGTACCTCAAGTCTTGAAGACGAGGTTCTGGTTAGGCGAAGCCATGTTTTTCTCGAGGAACTTTTTTGTCTCTGGTCGCGTAAGTACAAGCATGGATGCTAAAAAAACCGTGCAGAATTTCCTGCGTAATCTTCCGTACAATGCTGCTGCTTTAGTCGCTTCTGGTATGAGGCTATTGCCGGGTGAGATTCCCAAAACGGTCTACTTAGAATTGTCGGGCGACTACCCTGTGTTTACGCCCAAGTCTATTTTGCCTTTACAAATCCCAATTCCAGGGCAGAAAAAAATCGAAACGCTCGAGGAGCTTAAAGATCAACTCGAGGCAATGGCAGAAGTGAGCGCACTAGAAGAAGTGATTATTCTCGAGCGTGGTTTTTCGGGTGGTTTTGCCAGTGCTTATGCCGTGCGGAACATGTTTTTAGCTTTGGTGGCTTCGGGCAAAACCGTGACTTTTTATGCCGACTCGTACAATAATCTAACGCTTTACCTTGCCAGTGCTTGTTCTAAAGTTGTCACCCTTTCTGAAGGTCAACTGATGACTGTCGGCTTAGCCGGTCGGGTGCTTTTTCAAGCCAATATGTTCAAAAAAATCGGTGTAGAAATCGAATATGAGCGACGTTCAAAGTATAAAAATGCACCAAATCAACTGACCGAAACCAGCCTGACCGATTCGCACCGTGAAGCCTTGAACAGCTTACTTGGTAGCCTCAATTCGCATTGGCTAGAAGCCATTGCCGAGGGGCGGAAACTCGAGCCAGCAGCAGTTCAAAAAGCTGTAGACGTTGCCCCACTTTTGGCGCATGAAGCCTTAGAACACGGTTTATTGACCCAAATCGCCTATGAGGACGAACTGACCTTAGCCGCTAAGCCGCTTCTCGAGGCAAAGCGTTTTGCGCTTGCTCCGACTGTGAATTGGTCCAATTCCGGCGAGGTTGCTTTGATTGGCATTGAAGGCGGAATCACTGATGGGGAAAGTAAAAATAACCCGTTGCCAATTCCAATTTTTGGTGGGCAAAGCGCTGGTGGTTATAGTGTCTCGAGGGCAATTCGCAGTGCCACCCAAGACGAAAACATCAAAGCAATCGTGCTGTATGTGGATTCTCCGGGCGGCAGTGCCTTGGCTTCGGAAATCATTTGGCGTGAAGTGACTCGAGCCAAAACGATCAAACCCGTTGTGGCAGTCATGGGCAATGTGGCAGCCAGTGGTGGCTATTATGTGTCTTGTGCAGCGACACGAATCTTGGCTGCACCAACCACAATCACTGGCAGTATTGGTGTATTTATGCTCCATTTAAGCAATGCCGGGCTATGGGAAAAACTGGGGTTCACCACTGAAACAATTAAAATGGCGCAGCACTCAGATTTCTTCTCGCCAGACCGCAGTCTGACCCCCAGCGAAAAAGACAATGTGAGCCGCAGTGTAGAGCATATTTACCAGACTTTCAAAACAAGGGTTGCGAACGGGCGCAACCTCAGCTTAGAAGCCGTAGAAACCGTTGCCAAAGGACGGGTCTGGACAGGTTTACAAGCCTTAGACCATAGTTTGGTGGACGAAATCGGTACGGTCTTCGATGGTTTGCGCGTGGCTCGAGAACTGGCTGGATTACCCGAAGATGCACCTGTTACCCACATGACCCCACCAGCAAAATACATTGCACCAACCGATTTAAGTGCCATGACCAAAGTTTTTGATACACGCCTTTGGGCGTTGATGCCAGAACAACTCGAGATTCGTTAAGTCAAAAGACTCTGGTGTTTTAGGCGTACCTAAAATATATTTTAGGTACTATGAATTACTGGTTTGAAATCGCCATCATCAGCAGTATTTTCGCCTTTGGGA
>JANNEE010000315.1:0-5487 GCA_031388325.1 Deinococcales bacterium | reverse complement strand
TTAATGGGTGGTTTTACAGTCGGTAGTGGACGGGCTATTTTGGCAGGATTATTAGCAGCCTTACTTTTGTATATTCGCCGTGAACATCTGCCCGAACGCCAGCATTGGCGTGGTTTGGCTTTGGTGGCGTTTGGTTGTATTTTTGGTTTTCCAATCCTTTCGAGTCTGGCTTTACAATTTGTAGACTCAAGCCACGGGAGTGTGATTAACGGCTTATTGCCAGCCGCGACTGCCGTGGCTGCTGTGATTTTTACCAAAGAACGTCCACATTATGGGTTTTGGATTGTTTGTGCAGTTGGTGTGCTTGCTGCCATTTTATATGGTCTCTCGAGAGGTGCAGGGTCTTTACAACTCGGCGACCTACTGATGTTGGCAGCTGTTTGTCTTGGCGCAATTGGTTATGCCGAAGGTGGACGATTAGCCCGTGAAATCGAAGGCTGGCGAGTGATTAGCTGGGCGCTTATTTTTGCGCTTCCTTTGCAATTGCTGATTTTTCCTTTTGCTTTCTCGAGTCACAGTTTTAACCCCACCGCGCTGGCTTGGTTGTGTTTTTTATATGTTGCGGTATTTAGTCAGTTCATTGGTTTTTTTGCTTGGTACAAGGGTCTGGCAATGGGCAGTATCGCTAAAACTGGGCAAGTACAACTGGCACAAACCCCTTTAACCCTGCTTTGGTCTGGTTTACTGCTAGGCGAAATTCTTGACCCAATTACTTTAGCGGCTGGTGGTTTTATGGTGCTTGTGGCGATTTTAAGCCGTTTTACTCGGGTAAACGTTGGGATAAAACCATGATTGAACTTTCGACTTTACTAACCTTTGGCTTTGCGGTACTGATGTTATTTTTGTCGCCGGGACCGAATATGTTTTTTGTTTTGTCACACGGTATTGCCCACGGCTCGAGCGGCGGTGTAGCGGCAGCTTTTGGGATAGTGGCTGCCGATTTGCTGCTGACTGTTCTAACCGCCACGGGTGTGACTGCCCTGATTTCCGCCCTCCCTGCTTCGTTTGATGTGCTGCGTTTGGCTGGGGCAATCTATTTATTGTACTTGGCTTGGCAAAGCCTTATTTCTTCGGGAATACCAAAAATTGGTCAAGCGGGCAACATTCCTAAACTCGAGATTTTCCACCGCGCTATGCTCAACAGCTTACTAAACCCCAAAGCCTTACTGTTTTTTATGCTTTTTTTGCCGCAATTTGCCAATGCTAAAAATGGCAATGTGGGCTGGCAACTTTTAATTCTTGGTTTGATACTGACCTTTATTTCGATGCTTTTTCATTCGGCGCTGGGTGTTTTTAGTGGCACTGTTGGACAATTATTTACGCGCTATCCAAAAGCTGCCAAAATTCAAAGTTGGTTCTTGGCAGGTGTGATGATTTTCTTAGCCATTCGCTTGCTGCTGCTCGAGCGTCCACAAGGATAAAATATGAATTCAATTCTCGCCTATGATTTAGCCCATCTCAAAGAAATCCTTGAACAAACCACAAAAACCGCCGTGGCAGTGCTGCAAAATATCGAAGCTCAAGCTGTTGCAAGGCTGCCAAGCCCAGCCCAGACAATGGATTTACCGGAAATCGGACTTGGGTTTGAACAAACCCTCAATCAATTTATGCAGCGTTATGCCCCAAGTTTTTCTGGCAGTGTCGGCTCGAGATACCTTGGTTTTGTGACGGGTGGCACAACGCCGGCGGCGCTGGCTGGCGACTGGCTGACCAGTACCTTTGACCAAAATCCAACTTCTGGACTCGATTCTAGCGCTCCAGACTTGGAGCGCGAATGCTTGGCGATGCTGCGTCAATTCTTTAAGTTAAGCAGCGCCCACGATGGTGTTTTTGTCTCTGGGGCAACGATGTCTAATTTTGTTGGCTTAGCAATGGCGCGGCAATGGGTTGGGCAGCTACAAGGCTATAACGTGGCGGAAGAAGGCATCAGGCAGCCAATCCAAGTTTTTTCTGGTGCGGCGCACTCGAGCGTCTATAAAGCCCTGTCTATGCTGGGGATGGGTCGTCAGAACTTAAGCAGTCTTGCCTTAAACCCAGCCACAGAGCGCATCAATATTCAGGCTTTAAGAACTGCCCTCGAGAACCACAATGCCCCTTGTATTGTGGTGGCAAACGCTGGCACAGTCAACACTGTAGATTTTGACGACCTTGGCGCGATTCTTGAACTGAAAAAAGAATTCCCGTTCTGGCTACACATAGATGCTGCTTTTGGCGGTTTTGCGGCACTCTCACCGCGTTTTGACCATTTGGTTCAGGGTTTAGACCAAGCCGACAGCCTTTGCATAGATGCCCATAAGTGGCTCAATGTGCCATACGATGCTGCCATGAGTTTTTCGCGCCATGCTGCGTTGCGGCTCGAGGTTTTCCAAAACAGTGCGGTCTATCTTGGAATGCCGAGCAGTACCCCAGATTTTGTGCATCTGACCCCAGAAAACTCGAGGCGATTACGGGCATTACCGGCTTGGTTTAGCTTAAATGCTTACGGGCGAAGCGGCTATCAGGAAATGATTGAAAGCTGCTGTGATTTAGCGGCTAACCTTGGCAAAAAAATTCAAAACGAACCGCGCTTAAAACTGCTTGCCGAAGTTCGCATGAATGTGGTTTGTTTTGCGCTGAGCAACCAACAAAATACGCTTTTCCTCGAGCAATTAAATGCTCACGGCGAAGTCTTTATGACCCCAACGGCACTGCATGGACAAGCTGGAATCAGAGCCGCCTTTAGCAATTGGCGTACCCAAGAAAGCGACTTAGAGCGCATCTGGGCAGCCATTCAATCCACTCTAAATCAATTGGAGGCGATGTGAACATCACCATCAGCACCGACAACAATTTACTGCACACCGAAACCATTTTTAAGATGCTCGAGAACGCTTACTGGTCAAAAAATCGGTCTAGAGCCACAATCCTCAAAAGCCTCGCGCATTCATTGAATTTTGGCGCGTACCACAACGGTCAGATGATTGGTTTGGCTAGGGTCGTGACCGATTACGCGGTTTTTGCTTATCTGTGCGATGTCGTGGTTCTTGAGGCGTACCGAGGACAAGGCGTTGGCAAAACCTTAATGCAGGCAGTTCTCGAGTATCCAGACTTGCAAGGCATTCGGCGGTTTATGCTTGCCACAAGGGACGCTCATGGGTTGTACCAGCAATTTGGGTTTGAGGCACTGGATAAACCCGAAAAATGGATGGAGCGCTTTAACATAAGCGCGTAAGGGGTCATCTGAGGTACGATGCAGAAACATGAAACACCTCCTTTACCTGATTGCTTTGTTGTGCTGTGTTGCTTTTGCCCAGTCGGAGTTTTTGCTCTTAGACCATCATCAAAAAGGAGTCAACGCGGTGGCTTTTTCACCAAACGGAAAAACCCTTGTGACCAGTTCCGACGACAGCACGGCTCGAGTTTGGAATACAGCCACGGGTGAAATCGAAATGAAACTGACGGGTCATACTGGCTGGGTGCTTGGGGCAGCCATCAACGGCAGTGGTCATGTTGCGACCACCGATTCCGAAGGACGGGTGGCGCTTTGGGACATTGCCAAGCAAAAACTCTTGCGGGTCTGGACTGCCCATAGTGCTTGGATTCGCAGCGTCGCATTTTCCGATGATGGCTTAAAATTGGTGACCGCCTCAGATGATTTTACAGCCAAAGTCTGGGAGGTCTCGAGTGGAAAATTATTACGCACCTTAACAGGACATACAGGCTGGCTAACCAGTGTTTTTTTTATTCAGAATCAAATTGTGACTGCCAGCCGCGATGGAACAGTTAAATTCTGGACTTCAATCAGTGGTACAAACACCCGTACCCTCGAGTTAAAAGAATGGATTTATAACCTCGCCCTTTCCCCCGATGGGGTGCGCTTTGCCACTGCCGCCAAAAACGGGGTGCGAATCTGGAATCGAATCAGTGGGCGCGAACTCGAGCAAGTTGGCACAGACCGAATTACCCATGCCGTGGCATTTAGTCCAGATGGCACAGAACTCGCCGTGGGTAATGACAACGGCAGCATTGACCTTTGGGATGCCAAGGGTCTGAACAAAAAACGCACTTTACTGGCACACACCAGTTACATAAAAGCACTGGCGTACTCGCCAGACAGCACAAAACTGGCTTCTGCCAGCCGTGATGGAATGGCAAGAATTTGGAACATTGTCCAAAAATAATTAAGCCAATCGCTCGAGAATTAACGGCGATGCCACAACAGGATTTTGCCCCAAAGTAAAAGCATCCTTGACCAACTTCATGGCTGTTTCATAGCCACGCCACTTGTTGTGATAGACCGTCGCTAGGGCTGCATCGGCTTTTAAGAACTGCCCCGGTTTGGCATGAATTTCCACCCCAACACTATGGTCAATCGCTTCGCCTTTTTGTTCACGCCCGCCACCAAGGGCAAGCACGGCTTTACCAATTAACAGGGCATCAAGTGTCTCGAGGTAGCCGGGTTGTAACAACCTCAGCACCGTTTTGTCTTGGGCAATCACCAATTTTTCTGGATTGGTCACGTAACTTGGGTCGCCGCCTTGGGCTTCTACAAATAACCTGAATTTCTCGAGGGCTGCCCCAGACTCAAGGGCTTTTTTGGGCAGTGAAAGCGCCTCTTCACTCGAGAAACCTTCTGCCAATAAGGTTTCTTCGGCGAGGGCTAAGCAAAGCTCACGCAGGTCTGCTGCCCCATGACCTTGCAGCGTCAGAATTGCTTCTTTGACTTCCAAGGCGTTGCCCATCATGCTTCCTAAAGGTGTTTCCATGTCGGTCAGCACCGCCCTTGTGTTGCGCCCAGCCAAACGCCCAATCTCGAGCATGGCACGAGCCAGTTCTCTTGCATCCTCGATGGTTTTCATAAATGCACCCGCGCCGACTTTGACATCTAGGACTATCGTCTGAGCGCCACTGGCAAGTTTTTTACTCATGATACTCGAGGCGATTAAAGGAATGCTCGGTACGGTGGCGGTCACATCGCGCAGCGCATAAAGCAGTCCATCGGCAGGTGCAAGGTTTTTAGATTGCCCGACCAAGACCAAACCAATCTCTTTGGCTTGTTTTAGAAAGTCACTTTCCGAAAGTTGCGAAGACCACCCTAGAATACTCTCAAGTTTATCGATTGTGCCGCCAGTGTGCGCCAAACCACGCCCACTCATTTTGGCGACCGTTACACCACACGCCGCCAACATTGGGGTCAGCACCAAACTGGTTTTATCGCCTACCCCACCTGTGCTGTGCTTATCGGTGGTGCGTGATAAACTGCTTAAATCCATCTGTTCGCCACTGGCAGCCATGACTTGGGTCAGCAGAGTGGTTTCCTCGCTACTCATGCCACGCAAAAAGACCGCCATCAACCACGCCGCAATTTGATAATCCGGCACTGTCCCAGCCACAAAACCAAGAATTAACTGCTCGAGTTCTTGGCGGGAATGAGTCCCACCTTCGCGTTTGATTTCAATAATCTCTGGGATGGTCATAAATACAGTCTAATCCATCACTCCTATTTTT
>JANNEE010000301.1:0-6301 GCA_031388325.1 Deinococcales bacterium | reverse complement strand
GAAACGTAAGAGGGACAGGCAACCCACAAGAAGACATGCCCCGCGTATTTGACGACCTCGAGCGATAGAGGACTGAAACCACCTTCATCGCTACTCGAGGCTGGTTTAAGTGTGCGTATTTGACGACCTCGAGCGATAGAGGACTGAAACACGGTTGAACAAAAAGTTAGGCATATTTCTCGAGAGGCGTATTTGACGACCTCGAGCGATAGAGGACTGAAACTTCAGACTCATCAATTTCATATACCGTGAAGCCTTTGGCGTATTTGACGACCTCGAGCGATAGAGGACTGAAACTCAGATTGGCTTGTAGCTGCAATGGGGGAGATGGGCGCGTATTTGACGACCTCGAGCGATAGAGGACTGAAACATTCTGAGTTATTGGTTTCGTTCATGCCAACCACCTGTATATTTGACGACCTCGAGCGTGAATTAGGTAACTTTCGTGAATATGATTTCGGTTTCAAAATGAAATCGGAGACTATGTTGTCAAAACAAATGAATACATTCACGCTGGAATTCAAACAACAAGCCATTCATCTAAACTCATATAAAGGACTAAACTTGGGTCATGGTACAAAATACGGTGGTGTGGCTCGAGGCTTGGTTCTCGAATTGGTTTTCGCAACTTTTGCCATTAATTCCTTGGGCGTTAGGTGCGGCTGGCGGTCTACTTATCCTGAGCTTGGTGCTGTACGCCCTCAGTAAAGATGCTTTGGGCGTTTTAAGTTCTTCAGTCTGGTCTCGAGTCCAACAAGTCGGGGTTTGGTTGCCAATTGTGGTGGCTTTAAGCCTTGCCAGTTTAGGTTTAACCGTTGCTCGAGAAGCCTTTACATTGCGTTTTTCCAATCAGCAAAATGCCCAATTTTCTAAGCTCGAAGACCCATCTGGTGGACAAACCGTGCAGTCTAGCCCAACTGCCAATTATGAAGTGATTCAGCGTTTTACCCGCACCTTTTCGTTGCAACCCGATTTTGCTAAAGCCTTGGGCAATGACCCCGAAAGCACCTTGCGAAATTACTTAAATAGTCAAACCAGTTTTAATGGTGTGCTGAAAAGTGTTGAAGATGGCTTAAAACGCGATAAAGGGGCGGTTCTTTTTACTCGCACCTACACTGTTGCCCAGTACACCCCAATCGCCCTCGAGTCTGCCGATGTCAACATTGGTTTTGAATTTGGTGACACTGGAGCGGGGCGCTCATACTACCGCACCGTTTTTGTCGGTCAGTACATTTTGCAAAATCCGTTAAAACAAAATGTAAACCTAACCTTTAATTTTCCTTTGCCCGTCAATTCGGGAACACTGGCAGATTTTGAGTTTTTAGTGGCTGGTGTAAAAATAGAAAATGCTGACCTAAGTTCGGGATATTTTACTTGGGAAGGTAACTTGGCGGCTTTGGCTAAACTTGAGCTTACTGTCAAATACAAAAATCAAGGCTCGAATACCTGGTCGTATGATTTTGGGCAACGCCGCGAACCGATTAAGAATTTTGGCTTAAAAGTAAATTCGCCGCGCAGTATTAAATTTTTACGCGGTAGTTTATACCCAACCAATCAATCAGGGGCGCTCGAATGGAACTTAAAAAACATCATCACCAGCCAGAACGTGGTGCTGAGTTTTCCAGAATTAAGTTTGCGCGAAACGCTTCTTAAACTCTTTGCATTTGCCGATGCTGCTTTGCTGCTTTTGCTGGTTTGGAGCATTCTTTATGGCTGGACTCGAGGCTTAAAACTCGAGCCTAGGCGCTTTGCTTTGGCAGTGGTGGCACTGGCTTTAGGAATTGGTGCGGCGGTGGTGCTGCTAGGCTATACTTCTCCGACACTTGCCATCTGGCTTGGTGCAATTCTGGCGGCGGTTCTAGGGGTGCTGGTACTTGGCAGACCTTACGCGCTACCAGTTGTCCTCTCGAGCCTATCTCCATTGGTGTTCTTGTCTGGCGGAAATGCTGGCTTGTGGCTGTTGCTGCTGGCACTGGTGGTGGTTTTAAGTTTACTGCCCAAAGACACTTTTAAGCGTTTGCAAAGCCTCTTGCCCCAGTCTAAAACTTAAGTCAAAAACTGTCAGGGCTGCCCCTCGAGTTTATTCGGCTCGAGGGGATTTTTTAACCCTTGACCGCCCCCTCGAGTCCACGCATAAAGTAACGCTGGAAAAACAAAAAGACCAACAAAATCGGGATCATCATCAGTACCGCACCAGCACTAATGGCTCTTGTATTGGTGGCAAACGCTCCCGATAAATCGAGCATACCAGCGCTGAGAGGGTATAAATTGCGGTCTCGCATGACAATAAACGCCCATAAAAAACTATTCCAAAACGCCACAAATTGTAAAATACTGACCGCCGCAATGGTTGGCATAGTCAGTGGCAGCATAATACTCCACCAAATTCGCAACTCACTTGCCCCATCTATTCGGGCTGCCTCGAGCAATTCGGCTGGAATACCAAGGTAGGCTTGGCGCATCAAAAAAACATTGGCGACACTGCCAAAAGCGGGCAAAATTACGGCGGCAAATTGTCCAACATCGGTAGCCAGTAACCCCAGTCTCGAGACGGTGATAAAATTAACGATTAAACCTGCTTCGTTGGGCAGTACCAGTGTAGCAATCAGGGCATAAAACACAGCATCCCTGCCCCAGAATTTCATTTTTGCCAAAGGGTACGCGCCCAGCGCCGCGACTATAATTGCACCCAGTACGCCAAAAAAACAAATAATTAAGCTGTTTAAGGCTTGGCGCAAAATCGGTACGATTTCGGTGACGGTAATAAAGTTCTTTAAGCTGGCTTCGGTTGGGATTAAACTTGGCGGGAATTCAAATATCCCACCAGAAGTGCTTAAACTGGTGCGAAGCGTCCATAAAAAAGGGTAGACGCTAATGAACCCGACAATAATTAAAACCATATAGACCGCTAAATTCTCGAGTCTTTTTTGGAATTGGCGCTTGCGTTTTAGTGTTTGGGCTTCTGGGGTGGTGTTAAGCATTGTCGTTTCCTCTGGTCAGTCTAAAGTTGATAAAAGCAAAGAACATGCTGACCACAGCCACAACCAAACCGGCGGCAGCAGCATAACCAAAGCGGTAGTCACCAAAGGATTTAGAGTAAATAAAATACATGGCGGTATAGGTGCTGCCCGCCGGTCCGCCCGCCGTCATCGTAAAAATCTCTTCAAAGACCTTAATGGCGCTAATTGTACTCAGTAAGCTACAGACCAGAATGGTCGGACGCAAGCCCGGAATGGTGATGTTCCAAAAAACCTGCCAACGATTCGCCCCGTCTATCACGGCTGCCTCCTCGAGGCTACGGTCAATACTTTGTAAGCCCGCCAAATACAAAACCATATAATAGCCCAAGCCTTTCCAGAGGGTCACAATCATAATTGCCCAGAGTGCGAGGGCTGGGTTATTGAGTAAGTTACTTGGATTTTTGGAGTCCATTAAACCAAGGCTCGCAAGCATAAAGTTAATCGGACCGTACTGATTGTACATCCACTGCCACATTAAACCCACAACCGAAAAACTGGTCACAACCGGCACATAAAAAGCGGTGCGAAATAAGCCAATCAAAGGAATCGTGCGGTTGACCAACATGGCGAGTCCAATACTTAAAAATTGAATAAAAGGCACGACCAAAATGTATTTAAGGCTGTTGGTCAAGCCGTACCAGAAATCTCGGTCTGGTCCGCGCCCAGCAAAACTGCCAAAGCCAAAAAGCTCCTCGAAGTTCTTAAGCCCCACCCACTCGAGCGAAAAGCCCTTGCCGATGTTGACGGTCGCAAAAGCCAGTGCTGTGCCAAAAATAATTGGCCAAAAAGTAAATAAGACTTTGACTGCCAGCATAGGCAGCATAAACAAGTACGCAATCATTAAATCGCGCAGTTCGCGTCCGCGTTCACCGCGTCTACGATCAAAAGGAATATCGGACATAACCCGAGTTTAACAGAGGTAACAAGATTTCCCCAAATGATTTAAGCAAAGATGAACTGATTCTGCCAAAAATACGCTCTCTCGAGACTTGCCTAATGAATTGATTGGCAGTATCCACCAAATCAAGAATTTTGTCCTTCATGCCACCGCGAGTTTAGGACGCTCGAGAATTTTCAGCATTGGAATCTCTTGGCAATTGGTTTGAAACTGACAGCGTGTGCATTCGGCATGAATCTCTGAAGGCAGCGTCTCGACTTCTCTTGGAATTCTTGCAAACCCACACTTCTCAAAAAAACGTTGTTCGTAAGTCCAAGCAAATAAGCGCTTCAAACCCAAATCTCTGGCAAATCGTTCTGTGCCAAGCACCAGCCAGCGCCCTAAGCCCTTGCCCTGAAAACTTGGATGAATTGCCAAACCACGCACTTCGGCTAAATCGGCTGCCATGCGGTGTAAACCAACACAACCCGCTAAATCGCCCGCATTGTTCTCGAGAATCAAGAATTCGTGAATGGTGGACTCGAGCAGTTCATGGCTGCGCTCGAGCATTCGCCCTTTATCTGCCCAGTATTTGACCAAATCAAAAATTTTAGGCACATCATCAAGGGTGGCATGACGAAGGTCAAGCGGGAGATTGGGATTGATGTTTGGCAAATGAACCATTGGACTAAGTTGCAACACATTGACCTCCATTTATGGTTTTGAATCGTGGTCTTGAACCGTAGGGGCGAGGCATGCCTCGCCCTGCTTGGAATGAATTGATTAGAAAATCTGCGTGTTTTGGATTTAATTTTTGTTTTAGTAGCGTAGCGGGTTAGGCAAGCGACCATGCCTAGTATATGGTCAAGAAGCCCAACCCCTACGATTGGATTTGTTTTTTTGCCTCGAGAATCGCTTCTCGGACGCGAATCGGGGCTGTTCCGCCGTAACTGGTTCTCATCATCACACTGGATTGCACAGTCACCACCTCGAGCGCTCGAGCATCTAGTTTTTCATGAGCAGCTTTTAATTCACTTTCCTCGAGTTGCCAGAGTTGCCGATTGGTTTTGACACACAGCCCGACCAGTTTGCCAACCACTTCATGGGCTTCGCGGAACGGTACACCCTGCCGTGCAAGGTAATCTGCCAAATCCGTAGCCGTGCTATAGCCTCGAGCCGCCGCGATTTCGGTGGTGGCAGCATTCCAAGTGCAGAGCGGTAGCATATCGCTGTATAACTCGAGAACCACTTCTAAAGTGTCGCTTGCATCGAATACTGGTTCTTTGTCCTCTTGGAAATCCTTGTTGTAGGCAAGCGGTGTGCCTTTGACCACAGTCAGAAGCGCCATTAAATCACCAAAAACCCGACCTGCCTTGCCCCTTGCTAATTCTGAAACATCAGGATTTTTCTTTTGCGGCATGATACTGCTACCAGTCGTGTGTGAATCGGGTAGGGTAATAAAGCCAAATTCAAAACTCGAGTAGAGAACTAATTCTTCGGAGATTCTGGATAGCGTCGCCATGCAGATTGCACAAGCACTCAGGTACTCGAGGGCGAAATCTCTCGAGCCAACGCTGTCTAAACTATTGCGAGTAGGCGCAGCAAAACCAAGTTCAAGCGCGGTTTGGAAACGGTCTATTTGCCACGGCGTACCCGCCAAAGCCCCAGCCCCAAGCGGCGATTCGTTCATGCGCTTGGCAGCATCGTGAAAACGGCTGATGTCACGGGAAAACATTTCAAAGTACGCCATAAACCAATGCGAAACCAGAATCGGTTGTGCCACTTGCAAATGGGTGTAACCCGGCATGATTACACCCATATTGCGTTCGGCTTCTGAAAGCATCACGGCTCGTAAAGTCTCGAGTTTCTGGGCTGCCCTCAGACAAGCCTTCTTGACCCACAGCCTAAAATCCAGTGCCACTTGGTCATTTCTCGAGCGGGCGGTGTGCAGTTTGCCAGCTGTTGCGCCAATCAGTTCTTTGAGGCGCGTCTCGACGTTCATATGCACATCCTCGAGTTCGATACGCCACGGGAAAGTCCCAGCTTTGACTTCCTCAAGCACTTTTTCTAAGCCTTCGAGAATTTGTGTAACTTCGCCAGCCTCGAGAATTCCGACTGTGCCGAGCATTTTGACATGGGCTTGTGAACCTTCAATGTCCTCGAGAACAAGGCGTTTATCAAAATCCACACTGGCGTTAAATGCCTCGACAAGTTTGCTGGTAGCCGATTCAAAGCGCCCACCCCACAGTTTTTTATTGGTCATTTGGAACTCCCTTTTATTAGCCGAAAAACAATGTAAGACACAAGTGCAATACCCAAAAGCACAAAAACTCCTCTGAAAGCCACGTCAAAAGTTGTGGGAATCCCAAGCCGTCCACGTCTGCCCAATGAAATCATTTGTTGT
>JANNEE010000291.1:0-10960 GCA_031388325.1 Deinococcales bacterium | reverse complement strand
ATCATTCCGTAGCCGACAACCTGTGCAATCATATGGTTTTCAGTCTACGCTAAAACCAACAACTCGAGACGGAAAAGACCCTAGTCGCGTTCTCGCGCCAGCCAAGAAATGAGACTCTGTGTGACAATGCAGTTGCTTTTTAATAGCTTAGGACTTAATTTATTAAAATGTGATAGTGTTTATATTCGTAATTCTTAAAGACCGATTCCAGATGTAACGCTCCGTGTGACGCTTGTGTGACGCTTTTTAGATAGAGTAGAACAAACCAAAGGAGGAAATGATGATCCCGACCGATCCGATTTTCACAAAAAAGGCGTATTGCACGCCACAACTTGAACTGCACCAATGGAACTCGATGACTGGTGTGTCCTTACCCATAGGCACAACAGGCTTTCCAGATAATCCCTTGGACGAACTCCAAGATACTTTGGGGGGTGAACAATGAAGCACTATGTGACGGCACTTTTACTACTGCCTGCGCTCTTGGTGGCTTGTCCTCAAGCGCCCACACCAGAAGCCAAACCGCCAGTTCTCGAGCAACCGTTTGCACCCACACTGCTGGGTAGCCTAACAGTTGAACTTGGTGTGGATGGCAAAGGCGCGGTGGCACAGTTCAAACCAAATACCGTACAAAACCAAGCCTTGACCCCAGTCACTGAATCCACTTTGGTATTTAATAACCAAGTTTTCCAAACGATTGATGTGCCAAGCACCACCAACCGCTACTTGATGGCACGTTTTACCGTGACCAACAACGCAGCATCCGCACGGCAAAACCTGACCTTGGTAGCGTACCGCAAAAACGGTAATGCTGGCGGCAGTGCTTTTAAGGAAATCCAAACCTTTGCTGGTGGCACGGTTGATGTCAATAATCTTGTGCCAGTCAATGCCATGAAAACCACAGGCTGTACTTTGCCAGCCACTGTTTGTGTAGACAATAATAATGCCGATTTGCAAATTTATCAGCGCAGCGAAATCACCACCCTGACTACAGCATCCAATGGGTCATTAATCAATGTCAATCCAATTACTGGCGAAGGCATTTTGCAGTATGCTTATGTGGCTCGCAGCAGCGCCACTAGCCGCACCATTGCTGCCAATGGTACGGGTACGGTCACATTGGCGCTTCAAGTGCCGCAAGCAGGCGATGCTGGCAACGGCAACCCTGCTTACCGCTATAGCATGTCCTTTTTGGTCTTTACAGACAATGTGGCTCGAGTGACCGAAAGTACCTCCGAGCAAGGCACAAATAGCGGTGCAAGCGCTCGAGCCACCAGCTTTGGTGGTAGCCCACAAATCGCCAGTATGTGCGGCACAACTTTAACGGGCAGTACCTTTATCCCCGGAGTTCGTACTGTGGGCGTAGGTGTGGACACAGCTTGGATGGGTGGCAATTTCTTTGATAATGGCACAGCCGCCAATTTTACGGGCATTATAGGTAACACCGAAAAAGCCTACACAGGCGCGAATGCCAGTTTAACGGCTCGATTCTCGAGTTTGGGCGGCGCAACCCTGACCCCACAAAACCGTGCTATTGCCAGTGCTACAACCACCAACGGCGGTAATCTTGGTATTGCCAACGCTTCAACTGGCACAGTCACAATTCGTCCATTGGTCAATTCTCGAGTAGCCGATTCGTTTAATTACCAGATTTCTGATGGTACTTGCACCAGCCCTAATTTCTCGGCAACCCTTGCTGCCCCAAGCAATACCGTTTGGTACATAGATTCGGCTGCCTCGGCTGGCGGCGACGGACGCAGCAATGCACCATTCCAGAATGCCTCGAGCCTGAATGTAGCGGCGGCTAACACCACAGCCATCAATGACTTTATTTACCTCAAAGGCAACAGCAGCAACACAACTGCCTTGGTTCTAAAAAATGGTCAACAAGCGATTGGTTCTGGCGAAGCCCTTGTGGTTGGCGTAGAGACACTGGCGGCGGCTGGCACAGCCCCAACGGTTCAAACCCCAATGACTGTAGCTACTGGCAACACCATCAAAGGCTTAACTTTTGGTGGCTTAAATGGTACGGCTGGCGGTACACTGACCGTATCGAACGCCAGTATTGCCGCAGGTGCAGCCCAAGCTGTGAACATCACCAACGGTACAATGGCAGTGAGTTTAACTAGAGTCGCCTCAAGCGGCGGGACAAACGGCATTCAATTAACCAACACCACGGGTTCATTTGCTGTGACTGGTACGGGTACAACCGCCGAAAGCGGCGGGATTTTAACGGGTCATACCGCCGATGGCGTAAATTTAGCCACCCAATTTGGTTCGGTTAGCTTAAAAAATATGCGAATCAGCAACTCGCAGAACGAAGGTGTGGAAACCAGTCCAAACACTGGCACAAATTTACTACGGCTCGAGGATGTAACAATCAACAATGTGGGGGCAGCTGTAACCACCCATGATGGTGTGCTGTACACCGCCAGTGGCACAAGTAGCAACACCTTAGAGGTAATTGGCACTGTGGCTGTGACTTCTGGCAATGCAACCACCGTGGCTTCGCGGATTCAAACAGGTGATAATAGTGGAATCAGGGTCAATACGGTTGTTGGCTCGAGTGCGGGGATGGTCTTGAAGGTCGAGAAAACCAGTATCCGCGAGAATGCTTTTTATGGTGTTCACACCCAGTACCAGAGCAGTGGCGCGACCACCACCACCATAGATGATAACCGCATAGATTTAATTACGGTGGATGGTTCTGGTATTCGTATAGATGCCGATACCCCAGCCCAAACCCATAAGTTACGAATCAAAGGCAACACCATAGATTTGCACCTTGGGGCAGACACTGGCGCAAGTGCTGGTATGGACATCCGCCTGCGTCAAGCAGCTACTTTACAGGCTTTGATTGAAACCAATACTGTACTTGACGCTGAAGGTGCTGGTATCCTAGTCAATGCTGGTTCTGCACCGACTTCGACCGCTAATTTACAACTCTCGTTACTGAGCAATACCGCCACAAGCACTGACCCGCTTCCGATTACAGGCATTCAAGTCCAAGGTGGTACTTCAGGTGGCACAGGGGCAACCGTGTGCTTAAACGCCGTAAGCAATAACATCAATTTCTCGGATGTAAATGCAAACAACTATCTTTTGCGCCGAGTCGCTGCAAATACCTTTAATTTGCACGGGGCAACTGGCACACCTTTGACCAGTGCTGCAACTGTAACCTCTTGGTTGTCAGATGCTCCACGCAGTAATTTAAATACTGCTGGCAAAACAAGTATTTTAGGCAGTGCTACCCCCGGTTATGGTACTTGTACCGTGGTTGTTCCAACATTCTAAAGGAGGGGTCTTATGTCAGATCCATTTATTGGTGAAATCCGCATGATGGCTTTTAATTTTCCGCCTAAATTTTGGGCATTATGCAATGGGCAATTTCTACCCATCAATCAAAATCAAGCCTTATTTAGTTTACTAGGCACAACCTATGGTGGTAATGGGCAAACCACTTTTGCCTTACCGAATTTTCAAGGTCGTACCCCAATTCATATGGGGTCTGGTTTTACACAAGGGCAAGTGGGTGGCTCGGAATCCCATACTTTAATTAGTAGCCAAATGCCAAGCCACACCCACACCTTGAATGCCTCGAGCAGTGCTAGTGCAGCCGCTATACCAACCAATAACAGTTTTGCCAATGGCACAGCAAAACTTTATGCGGCACAAAATAACGGGGCGGTTTTACAGGCTTCAACCGTTGGTAATGCGGGTGGTTCACAACCACACAACAATATGCAGCCGTATTCGGTGATTAGTTTCTGTATTGCCTTAAGTGGCATTTTCCCGAGTCGAAGCTAAGGAGAGCAAGATGAGTAATCCTTATATTGGTGAAATCAGGATGTTCGGTGGAAATTTTGCTCCTGTTGGTTGGGCATTTTGCGATGGTTCATTACAAGCTATTTCCCAAAACGACGCTTTATTTGCATTGATTGGCACAACTTATGGGGGCGATGGACAAAGCACGTTTGCCCTGCCAGATTTACGTTCACGAATACCCGTTCATCAAGGGACAGGAAGTGGGTTAGGTAGCCGTACCCTTGGCGAAAAAAGCGGCACAGAGAGCGTTACACTGATTAGCCAGCAAATCCCGCAACACACCCATGCGGTTGTTGTCTCGAGCAGCACAGGCAGTACAGGTGTACCAAGCAGCACTGTGACTCTTGGCATAGCCGATATTGATTTGCATATTATCGAAAGTCCAAGTGTCAATATGAACGCCGGCACCGTTGGTAATGCGGGTGGTTCACAACCACACAACAACATCCAACCGATTCTAGCAGTCAATTTTATTATTGCGCTGTTTGGTATTTTCCCAACGCAAACATAAGGAGCTTCTATGTCAGATCAATTTTTAGCTGAAATCAGGATGGTCGGTTTTAACTTTGCCCCGAGAGGCTGGGCAACTTGTGATGGACAACTTATATCTATTTCGCAAAATACGGCTTTGTTTAGTTTGCTCGGTACAACCTACGGTGGTGACGGGCGAGCCACTTTTGGTTTACCCAATTTACAAGGACGCAGCCCACTGCAACCGGGTCAAGGACCTGGCTTATCGTTTTACAGCTTGGGCGAAACCACTGGTGAAAGCAATGTAACATTACTGCAAACCGAGATTCCACAGCACAATCACACCTTTGGAGCATTGAATGCCGTTGGTGACACCAACAGCCCAAGCGGTTCTGTGCCTGCTCGGGTTGTTGGCAAAACACCCTATGTCAATGCTGCACCTAACACAATTCTTGCCCCAAGTCTTGCACCGGCTGGGAGTAGCCTACCCCACAACAACCAAATGCCATACCTTGTGGTCAATTTTTGCATTGCCATGCAAGGTGTTTTCCCACAAAGACCAGGATAAGGAGTCCAACCATGAAAAGACGCGATTTCTTACAAGCCCTTGGGGTTGGCGCAGCCATCCCCACCATTGGCATAACCGCCCAAGCCGCCCCGCACAAATTGCGGGTACTGGCACTGTCCCCCAAAGCCTTCTCGAGCCAGTTTTTAAGCGGCTTAACCCCAAACCAGAACTTTGAACTTACCTTTGTCGAGGCTGGCAGCACCACCACATCCGCCGCTCGAGCCTTAGCCCAAATTCTCGAGACCAAAACCTTTGATGTACTGGTTTCGCTTGGTGATGGTTTCGCTGATGCTCTACGCCCGATTCTCGAGCAGTACGCCTTACCCGCCATTTGCAACGAATTTGGTGCTAAAATTCCAGCCCTCGAGACCAGTCCATTTATTCTTTCTAACAGCCTAAAACTCTGGCAATCCGAATGGGCATTGGGCGGTTTTGTTGCCAACCAACGCAAAAGTAACATTGGGCGCGGCAACACGTCCGTGATTGTTTGCAGTATGCGCGAAGCAGGATACGACCTACCATTTGCTTTTAGAAGCGGCTTTGAAAGTGCTGGCGGTCAGGTTCTGCAAACCATTGTCTCCGAAGATTGGGCGGCTGTTCTCGAGCAAATTAAAGTCCTCAAACCCGCTCATTTGCACATCATCGCCTCGGATGCCACCAACCTCGAGATGCTGCGTTCGGCTCGAGTTCCTATCAGTGTCAGTGCCTTAACCAAGCTAAGTGCCACCACTGCTTTCTCGAGTTTTGGCGAAGATGCTGTGCTGCAACTTGGGCAAGAAAGTGCGGCGCTGCTGATTCAAGCTGCCAGTAGCGATAGCCTGAATTTCTTAAAGGCTTTACGCAATGCTAAAGTACAAACCGCTCGAGGGGTGCTGGAATTTAAGCGCAACCAAAACCAGAATACGCTGTACCTCGAGAAAAATGGGGTTCGGCGGGTTCTCGAGACAGTCTCTGAAATGCACCCACGCTTAAACGATTTGCGCTCTGGGTTGCGCTCTGGGTTCACCAACACCTACATGGTTTAATATCAGTATGGACATTGCCTTGCAAACCGAAGCAGAAGCGGATATTCCGTTTCTGCTCGGGCTTTATACCGAATCTCGAGCCGAAGAGATGAGTCTTGTGCCGTGGACTTCGGAGCAAAAAAAAGTTTTCCTCGAGAGCCAATTTTTGGCTCAACGCAGTCACTATTATCAGCATTACCAAGGCGCAGCTTTTGATTTGATTTTACTGGCTGGTGTTCCAGTCGGGCGGCTTTATGTGCATCGAGGAATTGAAATTCGGTTAATGGATATTATTGTTAGCCCAGAATACCAAAAACGCGGCATTGCCAAATGGTGTTTCGAGCAGTTATTTATAGAAGCTCGAGAATCTGGTTTGAACATCACCCTGCACGTCGAAATCAACAACCATGCTCGGGACTGGTACAAACGCATGGGCTTTACCGAACTCGAGACCGAAGCCACAGGGGTGTACATCAAAATGCTTCTTCAAAGCAAGCTATAAGCCATGAAATACCTTCATGCTATCTGCCAAGGGCTGCTTATTCTAGGATTTAGTAGCGGATTAGGTATTGCGTTAGTCTATTGTCAACAACAATTCAAATGGAATCCTGAGTATGTGCAGTTGGCGCTGCTGGCGGTTGGTATCGCCATCAGTCTATGGGCATACTTTTTATATACACAAGCCATCAAAGAATTCCATCAATCCTTAGATGATTGGGATTAACTAAAAACCGCTTCGAGTTGCACACCTTCACCAGCTTTTGCAATGGGGACAAGAAAAATCTCGAGCCGTCCAAGCGAAGTGTGCAGCAGTGCATATGTGCCTTGAGGGGCTGGGACTGGAGACGCAAACAACAAAGAAAAAGCGCTACGTGGCGCTCCCTCATGGGTATTTAAGGGTTTTGTCTCGAGCAAGGTAAAGGCGACCTCGCTGCCCTCGAGCTTAAATTCTTGGGTAGTCAGTGGCTGAAAATCTTCAAAAGTAACGGTTGCTAAGTCCATGTTAAACCCCTTTTGTACTTAAAAATTCGAGATTGGCACGGTAACTGGCGGGTAAACCCCATGTAAGCCAGTGGGCGGGTGGTTGGGCTACTGCAATGTTTTGGGCTGCGTTTGTCAAGGCGGTCATCTCGAGTAGTTGAAGCCGCATTGCTTCAATAAGACTGGTTTGTCCAACATCTCCATGCCCCGGAATCAGATGCACCATGCTCTGTATTTGCTCAAGGTCGTTAAGTCGTTCTAACCAACTCTGCGGGTTTCCATGTCCCATAAAAGCCAAATGCTGATTTAAGACCAAATCACCAGTCATCAGCACCTCTTCTACGGTCAGAACAGCATCCAAGGCGGTGTGTCCAACGCCAAAAGTTTGGATTTTAGCGGTGCGTTTTGAACCAATCAGTTCAATAGAACCCGAGAAGGTCAGACTGGGTAAAGTTGGTTTGAAATTGGGCATAAAGGCTTGCAGCATCTCGAGTTCGGCAAGTTCCAAAGCCAATAAATTCTTCTCCCAAGGGGTACTTGCCTTTTGTTGTTGCAACTCAAAGATTGCTTCGGCAAAATTTTCTTTTCCCAGCCGTGCAAACCGCGTCTGCATTAAATTCTTTGTGGTACTGCTCGAGATAATCGTGCAATCGGCAAAAACTTGGTTGCCTAAGCAATGATCCAAATGATGATGCGAATTGACTAAGTACGACACAGGTCTTTGGGTGGTTTCCTCAGCTAAATGCCGTAGCTCGAGGGCAGCCATTGGCGACATGCTCGAGTCAAAAACCAGTGTTTTATCACCAAGGTCAACAATTGCAGCATTCGACATCGCATAGGTTGGGTCTTGGGAAATGGCTGCCCAAACACCATCTGTTACCTGCTCGAGACTAAAATACGACATGGCAGACAGCATAACATGGTAAAACTTAGTGTTTATAAGTAGAATTATTGTCATGCTATGCTTGAGGTATGTTACGTTCGTTGCAACTTAAGAATTTTCGGTCATTTCAACGGTTTTCTATGACTGAACTTGGACGTGTTAATTTACTGGTTGGAACAAACAATTGTGGTAAAACTTCGGTGCTTGAAGCAATTCAAATTTTAACAGCCCAAGGTCAACCAGAAATACTCTGGAATTCTTTGGCGCAGCGTGGTGAACGAAGTTCATCTGAGAATGCTCGAATGCTGGTTTCAGATGTACGTCATTTGTTTTATGGTCATCGGCTCGAGCCAGAATTGGCGTTAGAAATCAGTGGCAAAAACGACCTTAGCACTTTTACTTTTACTGCTCAGGTGAACGAAAACCAAGATTCACAACTACCGCTTGACATGACCATAGATTCACAAATCCCCATGAATCTCAAACTGCATTGGTTAGGGCAAGACAGCAATGTCATCGAAATACCATTGGTGGATAAACCACGTCTCGAGGCTTTGCGGATAAGTTCGCGCTTACGCCAACATCCAGCCATTCGTTTTATTACTACCAGTGCGCTTGATAAAGATAGAATTGTTGCAGATTTTGAGAATATCGTTTTAACCGACGAAGAACAAATTGTTTCGGACGCATTAAAAACCATTGAACCAACCTTGGAGCGTATTGCACCTGTTGGTTCAATGGAGCGACGTAATTCATACGCTGAACGTGGTGGAATGATGGTCAAACTATCAAATAGCCTTGAACGTATTCCAATCGGTAGTATGGGCGATGGAATCTGGCGAATGCTAGGGATAGTTTTGTCTTTGGTGAATGCCAGAGGTGGGGTTTTACTGATTGATGAAATTGACACGGGACTTCATTACACCGCAATGGAACACATGTGGCGCGTGGTCAAAGAAACAGCAACTCGTTTAGATGTTCAAGTCTTTGCCACCACCCATAGCCGTGATTGTTATGAAGCATTGGCGGCAGTGGCACGACCTGAAGTCTCTAAAAACAGTGAAATTTCGATTCAACGCATCGAAAAAACCAAGGAAAAAGCTGTATTTTTTACTGAACAGGAAATCATTATTGCGGCTGAACGGGCGATTGAAATTCGATGAAACGAGTCCAGAACATCAGTAAAATACTGCTTGTTGAAGGCGAAGATGATAAACGAGTCATTCCAGAATTGATCGAAAAGGCTGGCGAGATTTCGTGGGAAGCAGGAAATACAACCATTGTCGGGATTCGGGTTTTAGGTTCTAAGTCTGACTTACTTAAAGAAGGCGAAATCTTAACCGCCTTAAAAGGTTCTGGGTTACAAGCATTAGGTGTTTTAATAGATGCAGACGAAGATGCAAATGCTTGCTGGCAAAGTATTCGACATCAGTTAGAGCCGACCTATCCGGATTTACCAACAGATTTACCAAGCACAGGCGTGATTGCCCAAGCACCAGAACAACCAAAATTTGGAGTTTGGGTCATGCCCGACAATACCAGTTGTGGAATGCTCGAGACTTTTTTACTGCATTTACGTCCGACTTCACCTCTGCTCGAGTTATCGCTTGAAGTGCTAAAAACGGCAAAAGCAAAAGGCGCACCCTTTAAGGAAGTCCATACCGATAAAGCCCAAATTCATACTTGGCTGGCATGGCAAAACCCACCAGGTCGTCAGATGCACAATGCCATTCAAGAAAAAATGCTGACTGAAAGAAGCCAGTTGCTGACCAATTTTCTGGGTTGGTTCTACGAACTGTACGACCTTACACCCCTATCGCCCGTTGCAGTGCCTCGAGTGTAGCTGGCACAGGATTCTCGAGACTGGCAAGTTTACTGGCAGTGGTTGGGTCTTTTAAGCCGTGTCCAGTCAGGGTGCAAACGATTCTCGAGCCGTCTGGAATGCGTCCTTCTTTAATCATGCGACTTGCCCCAGCAAAACCGGCGGCACTGGCAGGTTCACAAAACATCCCTTCTCGAGCCAAAAATTGATAAGCGGTTAGTATTTCTTCGTCGGTCACAGCTTCAATCACTCCACCAGATTCATCTCGTGCGCCGATGGCATAACACCAACTGGCAGGGTTGCCAATGCGGATGGCTGTGGCAATCGTTTCGGGTTTTTCGACAGCGTGACCAAGCACGATTGGGGCTGCACCTGCGGCTTGAAAGCCAAGCATGATTGGTTTTCTCGAGATTGTGTTATCAGCAAAAAGTTCAGAGTACCCTTTCCAGTGGGCAGTGATATTCCCAGCATTTCCAACGGGCATGGCGTGGTATTCGGGAGCATCCCAGTCAAAACTTTCGGCAACTTCAAAAGCAATGCTTTTTTGCCCTTCGATACGGTACGGATTAACGCTGTTGACCAGAGCGATTGGCGTGACTTCGCAGAGTTCACGCACCAAGCGCAAGGCATCATCAAAATTGCCTTCGATTTGCACAATTTTCGCGCCCATCAAAATCGTTTGGGCAATTTTGCCGGCTGCCACATAGCCGGCTGGCAACACGATAATGCAGTCTACCCCGGCTCGAGAGGCGTAAGCGGCGGCTGCCGCACTGGTATTGCCGGTACTGGCACAAGCAATGGCTTTTGCCCCATCCTCGAGTGCTTTAGAAACTGCCATCGTCATGCCTCGGTCTTTGAAACTGCCCGTTGGGTTTGCTCCGTCAAATTTGGCAAAAAGGCGAATTCCCCGCTCCCTTGATTCAGGTGTGCCGCGAAGTTCGACCAGTGGGGTGTCGCCCTCGCCAAGTGAAATGACAGGGGTGAGTTCGGATACTGGGAGTCTCGAGCGCCAGCGTTCAATTAAACCACGGGCTTTGAAAGTCGGACGGGTGGCAAGCAAAGTCATGATTGTAGTTTAACTCGAGAAACAGCAGATTGGCAGCCAAAGAGTTAGACAAGCAGTGACTTTTGACAGAACTATTGGGACAACTCATCTTCCTCGCAGAAGCCCCACTAAATAATTTAACTCTTTAGGATTACTTTCAATAGCAACACTAATACAACTACTCGCAACGGAAGAAAATTCTGCATTTGCACAAGTCAAATCATGGATTCTCTCTAAGGCATGTGAAAAGAGTACACTTTCGTGGACATGAAGGTCGGTTTCAAAATGAAATCGGAGACTATGATGTCAAAGCAAATGAAAACATATACCCTAGAATTTAAGCAACAAGCCATAAAGCTCG
>JANNEE010000267.1:0-1872 GCA_031388325.1 Deinococcales bacterium | reverse complement strand
CCAAAGCCAAACCAACCAAGCAATCAATGGCGCAGTTAATGAAAAGCGACCCTTACCACTGAACATATTGGCAAAATTAATTAAATCTGTTGCCAATTGACTCAAAAAAGGGAAACTCAAGAAAATAATAAATACTTGGATTAACAGAAAATAATGTCTTGGTAATTTTCGTTTGAAATAGTCTTTGATTTTCTGTTCAAAAAAAAGTGAAATAAACCATGTGAAAACAAAAACCAAAGCCAAAGTTATGCCAAATACATCTGGATTTTGGTTGGGAATCACTTTCATTGAACTTGGATTGAGGATTCCAAGCAATACAAAAATAGCACCGATAAAAACAACTAAATACCCAAATGGACGCGCCCACCAAATAGGTTCAAACAGACGTTCGATTCTTCTTTCATCAGAAATTGTGAAATAAAGGCTCGAGAATTTCCGATGTGCTTTTTGTGGACTTCCTAGGTCTGATAGTGCCAAAAACTGTGCGTCGTTCTCAAGTTTACCTTGCATCTGATAATTTTCTGTTGCTGAATCGAAATGCTCAACGATTTCTTCTTGGATTCGTGGAATTTCAGAGGCTGCTAGGTCTTGAGTGGCAATTGAAAACCAATTTTTTAAGTCTGGATTCATGCTGCACCGCCCAAAACACTACTGATTGCGCCACTCATTCTTATCCACTCGAGTTTCGATTTTTGTAAGTGCCTCGCGCCTTTTTCGGTTAATTGGTAATACCGCCGTATTCGCCCATTCTCGAGTTGGGTTTGGCTCTGCACCAACCCGTCACGCTCGAGTGTGTGCAGGGCTGGGTAGAGCGTGCCTTCCTTAAAATCCAGCACACCAGCGCTTTTGCGTTTGATAATTGTGGCGATTTCGTAACCATGACTGCTGCCTCTGGATAAGGTCTCGAGAATCAGGGTGGGAAGGCTGCCTTTAAGGTTCATGGCTCGAGTATACATAGATTTACTAGGGATGGTAAGCCTAGGGATAGTTTTGCCTCACGCGCTTCACAATTGCTTGATAGACTTACGACGTGCTTGGACTTGACCTTGATCAGCTGATTCAAACCGTTGGCTATGTTGGAATGTTTGCGATTATTTTTATCGAAACGGGATTACTGGCTGGTTTTTTCCTCCCCGGCGATACGCTTTTACTGACCGCAGGGGTGATTGCTGCTACTGGTAAACTCGAGTTGCCGCTTGTGATGCTGGTCTGTACTTTGGGCAGTATTTGCGGCGACCAACTGGGTTACTGGATTGGTAAAACTTTTGGCAGTAAGGTCTTTAGTCGTCCAAAATCCAGATTATTTGACCCACAAAACGTGCTTAAAGCCAAGGCTTTTTTTGATAAGTACGGCATGATTACCATTATTGTAGCGCGGTTCATTCCTGTTATTCGGGCGTTCGCACCAACCATGGCAGGTGTTTCAGGTGTGCCTTACACCAAATTTCTTGGATTAAGTGTGATTGGTGGGGTGCTGTGGGGGGCTGGACTGACTTCGCTTGGGTATTTTTTGGGGCAAGTGATTGGGGCTGCAACTTTAGAAAAATACCTGCTTGGGATTATTGCCGTGGGTATTTTAGCGGGTGTGATTCCAAGTGCAATTCATATTTTCAGGTCGAGTAAAACACCATCTTGAAACCAATTGTTGTTTGACCGCGTATACTTTGGTTTAGAGCATGAGTCACTGTCCTTACTGCGCCTCGAGTTTGAGTCCAGATGCTACGCTCTGCCCGAGTTGTGGCGCAGATGTTCGTGTCCAAACGTGGGCTTTGCCGCCACAGACCATTCTTGCTAAATACCGTCTCGAGCGAGTGCTAGGGCAGGGTGGTTTTGGAATTACTTATTTGGCAACCGACACGCAATTAAACCGAG
>JANNEE010000262.1:0-6586 GCA_031388325.1 Deinococcales bacterium | reverse complement strand
AAAACTAATTGCAACACTGCTCGGAGTTATACTTGCCAGTGGATTGGCTGTCGCAGCCATCACTGTAACAGTCAAAGCAGGTGATTCGCTTGGCTCTATCGCAACACGCAATGACACCACAGTTGCCGAATTACAACGGCTCAATGGGCTTAAAGGCATCAACATTCGGGTTGGGCAAGTGCTGCGTATCCCCCAACCAAGCAGCATTACGGTGCGCTCAGGCGACAGCTTAGAAAGCATTGCTGCCCGTTACGGGGTCAGTGTGCCTGCCTTACGTGCCACCAACGGCATCTCGGGCGACAAAATCCGTGTCGGGCAAGAACTAAAACTGCCAAATGGTAACACCCCTGTCTCGAGGAGTGTTAGTCGTACAAACACTGTGACCGTGCAAAATGGCGATACCCTCGGGGAAATCGCAGGGCGCAACAATGTCAGTACCGCCGACTTACGTGCTGCCAATGGATTAAGTAACGATTCAATTCGGATTGGGCAAGTCCTCAAATTACCCACCAAACAAATTGCCGCAGCTAAACCAACCGCAAGTACCAATTCTGTGACGGTGCAGAGCGGTGACACCCTTGGTGAAATTGCCAAGCGAAACAACACCAGTATTGAAGCCTTACAAGCTGTTAATAATTTAAGCAGTAATGCCATTGGCGTTGGACAAGTGCTGAAATTGCCAAAGACAAGCCAAACAACCCCAACTCCAACGGCTCGAGTCTCGAGTGGCAGTGTGACTGTACAAGGCTCGAATGTGACCGTTCAAGCTGGCGACAGTCTCGAGAAAATCGCCAAACGCAACAACATCAGTGTGGCGGCATTACGTGCCGCCAACAACCTAAGTGGCGATGCGATTCGTGTTGGTGATACCCTGCGCTTACCCTCGAGTACAAGCACACAAAAACCTGTGGTTGCTAAGAAGCCAAGTGCAGCTAAGCCCAGTACAGCTAAACCCAAGCCAAGTGTAGTTGCTACAAAACCCAAAGCAAGCGTAGTTGCCGTTAAGCCCTCGAGTAAACCTAGTACCAAGCCGCCTGTCTCGAGTAAGCCCAGTGTGACTGCCAATAAACCCAGTGTCAAGCCTGCTGTTTCGAGTAAGCCAGTTGTCTCGACTAAACCTGTAGTTGCCACTCAATTAACTAAGCCCGTAATTGCAACCAAACCCACAACCGCCACAAAACCACTCGCTCCCAATACCCGAGTGATTGCTCCACCGCCCAATTTACCAACCGCAACAGGCAGAACCGTCACCATCCAAGCCGCCCCCAAACCCCAAAATGTGGCTGCTAAACCAGTGACGAGCGCAGCCTCACTGCCACCGATTCAAATTGTGGCACCCAAACCAGCTGCACCTGCCAATGTTGCACGGCAACCCACAGTTGTACCCAAACCAAGCACCGTTGTGGCAGTTAAACCAAGCTCAGTTATCGCGGCTAAACCAGACAACATGCCCAGCACATTAGGGTTTAACGAACCGCTCGAGATTCCAGTCAGCGAAGATAGCCCCCTGATAGACCCCGCCCTCGAGTCGCCATTTTTTGATGCCACTGCCCCAGAGAGTAAACCGACTGCGCCAAGCGACCTCGCGCCTGAAGACATCGAAATTATCATCCCAGACAACCTAAGTGCGGCTTCGGTCAAACCTACCCCAGATTCACCAACCTACAGCCGCTCCGAAAAATTGCTCTGGCCCTTGTCCGGTACGATGACCAGTCGTTTTGGCTGGCGCAGTTTACGCGGTAATCGCTACCATACGGGTATTGACTTGGCAGCACCAACAGGCACACGGGTCTACGCCGCATTATCTGGCAAAGTCGAGTTTGCGGGTTGGAATCGCCAAGGATATGGCTACTTAATCATTATTCGTGGCTGGGATAACCGCCGTTATTATTACGGTCACAACTCGAGACTGCAAGTCAAAAAAGGACAATGGGTACGCCAAGGACAAATCATTTCCAGAGTTGGTAGCACGGGATTTTCGACAGGACCACATTTGCATTTTGAAATCCGAGTTGGCAACAGCGCCAGAAATCCATTGGCGTACTTACCACGCAGTCGTTTGGCACTGGCATCTTCTAAGCGGTAAAGAAATGAGTTTACTTGAACAGATGTACAAAGAAATTCTGCTCGAGCATCAAAAACGCCCACGCAATCTAGGGCGGCTCGAGCAGAAAACCCATGCCGAAAAAGGGTATAACCCGTCTTGTGGCGATAACCTTGAAATTGAATTACGGATTGAAAACAATATCATTGCCGAAGTGCGTTTTCTGGGGCAGGGCTGTACCATCTCCCAAGCCAGCGCCAGTTTAATGACCGTGGCGATTACAGGTAAAACCGTGACCCAAGCCCTAGAAATCGCCAGTTCTTTTGGCATCATGCTGCGAACAGGTCAGCCAGACTCGAGCCTAGGCGATTTGAATGCCCTTGTGGGGGTTGCCAAACTACACACCCGAGTCAAATGTGCCACACTTGCTTGGCAGACCCTCGAGTTAGCACTTGGTACGCCAAATGTCTAAGTTTTTTAGCATAATTCCAAAGCAACGACTTGTTGTAAACAGGAGAATATCGTGAAAAAAACCATTTTTACCATCTTGGGTTGTATAGCCGTGACGGCTGCTGGTACAGTCGCCCAAACAACCCAAACCTTACGCAATTTAGCTGATACAAAAGGCATCTATATGGGTGCTGCTGTTACACCAATTTTTTACGACACCACCGAACCGGATTATGCCAAGGTTCTCAGCCGCGAATACAACATGATTGTGGCAGAAAATATCATGAAGTGGTCGGCGCTTTCTTCTGGGCGTGGCAAGTTTAGTTTTAATGCGGCTGACGGCATGATTGCCTTTGCCCAAAAACACCAACAAGCCGTGCGTGGACACACCTTGGTCTGGCACGAATCGTTGCCGTCGTGGGTTTTAACGATTAAAGACAAAGATGAAATGCGAAACGTCCTGAAAACCCATGTACAGACTGTTGCCAAGTATTTCAAAGGTAAGGTCTTTGCTTGGGATGTCTTAAACGAAGCAATTCTCGAGGATGGAAGTTACCGCAAAACACCGTTTTATAATTTACTCGGTGCAGAATATATTGCTGATGTGTTTAAGTGGGCAAGAGAAGCCGACCCAAGCGCTAAACTTTTTTACAACGATTACAACACCGATGGAATCAATCCAAAATCCACGGCGGTCTACAATATGGTCAAAGCCCTAAAAGCCAGTGGTGTGCCAATAGACGGGGTTGGTTTCCAAGCCCATGTAGATAGCAACTTTAATGTGGTGCAGCAGCGCATCTTAGAAAATTACAAGCGTTTTCGTGACCTTGGTTTTGAAGTTCAATTGACTGAAGTGGATGTCACTTTAGCTGGCAATGCACCACGGGCAGAACGTTTAGCTGCCCAAGCCAAAGTCTATAAGGATTTATTGGCAACCTGTTTAGCCGTGAAATGCTCGGCTTTTATCACTTGGGGGTTTACCGATGCGTTCTCTTGGCGGGCGGCGGCTGCGCCCTTGCCTTTTGACTCGGATTATCAACCCAAACCTGCCTATTTTGCTCTGCTCGAAGCCTTAAAAGCACCTGCAATCACTCCACCAAAATGATTTTCTGACAGTTTAGTGACACTTGATACCAACCTTTATTCAATACTCGAGTTGTGAGTCAACGTGCTATTTTGTTGGTCAATCTGGGTTCGCCAGATTCAACCTCCATTCCAGATGTTAAAAAGTACCTTGATGAATTTTTGATGGACCCCCACGTACTGGACTTTCCGTATTGGCTGCGCTCTTTTTTGGTGCGTGGTGTGATTCTCAATGTCCGTCCAAAAAAATCAGCTGCTGCCTATCAAGAAATTTGGTGGGACGAAGGCAGCCCATTGGTGGTGATTTCTAAGCGGGTGCAAGCGGCTTTACAAGCCATCTCGAGTATCCCCGTGGCATTGGGAATGCGTTACCAAAATCCAAGTATCGAATCAGCCCTACGCGCTCTGCTCGAGCAGAACCCAGATTTACAAGAGTTGCTGCTTGTGCCGCTCTATCCGCAGTATGCGATGGCAACCACCGAAACCGTGGCGCGGGAAACCCGTGAAAGTTTAGCTCGGCTTGGGGTCAATTTAGACTTAAAAATCCTAGCCCCGTTTTATGACCAACCTGAGTACATCAGCGCTTTAGCCGAAGTCACCAAGCCACATCTCGAGACAGGTTTTGACAGGGTACTGTTTTCGTATCATGGTATCCCAAAGCGTCATGTTAAAAAGTCCGACTGTACAGGTCAGCATTGCCTAAGCACCAATTGTTGCCATGTAGACAGCCCCGCCCATCAATACTGTTATAAGCACCAAGCCGTTCGTACCACCGAAAGCCTTGCCACGCAACTCGGCATTACCAATTACGATATTTCTTTTCAGAGCCGTTTGGGTGGCGGCTGGCTGACTCCATTCACCGATAAAATGCTTGAACAGTATCCCAAGCAAGGTGTTAAGCGTTTAGCCGTCCTCTGCCCAGCCTTTGTTTCGGACTGCTTAGAGACCTTAGAGGAAATTGCTCAGGAAGGCAAAGAAATTTTTCTTAAAGCAGGAGGCGAGGAGTTTACTTATATTCCCTGTTTGAACGACCACGCGGCTTGGATTGTGGCACTTCAAAAGCTGACTGAACAGGCATGGAGTGCCACGCCGTTCCTCGAGACCAGTTCAATCCCAAATTTAGTACAAGGAAAATTATGAAAATTCAACTGTCTTTACTGGCATTACTGACCGCCACCGTGACTTTGGCACAAACAATTTATCCCGTGACGATCAAGCATGATGCTGGCGAAACCACCCTCTCTAGCCGCCCAACTCGGGTGATTAGCTTGGGCGATATTCATTACGAAGAACTCTTGGCGCTTGGGGTGCAACCTGTGGGTTATGCCCACCGTTTTAGTCAGCCACCTTTGTTGGGCGCAAAATTCTCGAGCCTAGGGGATTTAGATAAGTACACCCAAGGGAAACTACCTGTCTACGTCGGTGATTTATTTACGCCGTCACTGGAAGCGATGCTGGCGTTAAAACCAGATTTAATTGTCTCGAGCCAAGAAAATCTGCACAGTAGTTTGTCAAAAATTGCGCCGACCCTAACCTTGCAAAGCCGTTTGGCTGATTCTTGGCGCACCAGTTTACCCGCCCTCGGGAAAGCCTTTGGATTAGAAAAACGCGCCAGTGAAGTGGTTAAAAATATTGAATCGCGCCTTAGATTAAGCCGCGAAGCCTTGAAGCGAATCACTAAAAAAACCCCCCGACTGACTTTGGTAATGCTCTCTGGGCAAACCGCTTTTTTTGCCTCAAACGGTTATGTGATTGGAAAAATTTTTGAGGACTTGGGTTTTAGCATCACCAACCCAAGCGGTACAAAGTTTAATGCCGTGGGTTTAGCCCCGCTTTCGCTCGAGAAAATCCCGAGTCTCGAGACCGATAAAATTTGGGTGATAAGCAACACCGACCTTTTGCCAGACAGTGCTTTACGCATGACGCTCGAGAAATCACAACGCGGTAAGGTTGTACTTTTTAACAACAATTTGCGTCCGTTACTCGGACCCCTATCGTTGCCAAGATTCTTGGGCGAAATCCAAAGCCGCAGCCTGAATAGCTCAGGTTTTTAACCAGTCTTTTGGTGAACGCAGCACCTCGAGTAAAGCTGCTTCGGGTGAATCTGGGCTGGGGCTTACAGCATACTGCCAAGCTGCCAAAGGCGGCATTGAAGCCAAAATACTTTCGATTCGCCCGCCAGACTGTAAACCAAAAGCCGTGCCTCTATCCCAGACCAGATTGAATTCGGCATAGCGCCCACGGCGCAATAGTTGCCATTCGCGGTGCTGCTCGGTAAACAAGGTATCTTTGCGTTTTTGAAGAATTTTAGAATAGGCAGCCATAAAACCATGAACCAAACGCCCAAGCACCTCGAGTCCGTCTGGGGCGGTGTAATCATCAAAAAATACGCCGCCAATCCCTCTGGCTTCTAAACGGTGCTTCAGCCAAAAATAATCATCACATTGTTTTTTCCAAGTTGGGTAAAGACTTGGGCTGATGTCTCGAGCCGCTTGGTGAAACAAGACGGCATCCTCAATAAACAAATAATGCGGTGTTAAATCCATGCCACCACCAACCCAATTGCTGGTTTCGGTCTTAAATTGCCGAATGTTTATGTGCGCCGTTGGTGCAAACGGATTTTGTGGATGAATCACCACGCTCACCCCACGTACCTCGTAAGGTAAACCCGCCAAGTGCGGGCGGGAAGCGCTGGCAGACGGCGGTAAACTCGAGCCGCGAATTTCTGAGCGCAGCACCGCGCCGCGTTCAATCACTGCGCCAGACTCGAGAATACTGCTTTGTCCATGACCGTTTTCTTTTGTCCAGACATCGTGCCGAAATTGCCCAGTCTCAAGGCGTTCAAAAGCATTGATTAGATTGTGTTGTAGGGCAGCAAAATTCATAAAGACCTCTGTAAAATTTGTTGGGCAGCCTCGCGCCCTTGGCGAATACAATCTGGCACGCCAAGCCCACGGTACGAAGCCCCAGCCAAATACACGCCTTCTGGGAGAAGCGCTTCGGCTTTTG
>JANNEE010000246.1:0-3619 GCA_031388325.1 Deinococcales bacterium | reverse complement strand
TAGGGGATAAACCAAATTTTAGAGCCGAATCTCGAGCCGTGTCCAATCGGCAGCCATTTCTAGGCTTAAAACCCCGTTTTCCAAATGATAATTTTTTGCCCCAGCCACACTTTGTAAACTGTCTATTTGATATAAAATAATGGTTTCGACGGTGCGCTCCAAAGCCAACGACCCTTCTGTGTGTTTCTCGAGAACCAAGACATTATTTAGAAGCTCCCCATCTAAAAGACTGTAGCGCGAAGCTCCGTATCCATCGCCTGCGTCTTCAAATAATTCGCCAAACATGGTTTCGGCAGGCAGTAAATGCCAAGTTAAACTTGTCCAATTGGCGGTGGTGGTGTGCTTGGCTGCCTTGGTGACTGCCAAGGCTAGACCTTCACGTAAATAAAGCGGTATCTGCTCGAGTGGCGCATTAGAAATGGTGTAACCCGCTTCGAGAACTCTGCCTGCTTTCAAATCTGTAAACTCGAGCCAGCGCCCTTTTGGAAGATAAGTCAATTTCTTGCTGGTACTCGGTGTGACCACAGGCGAAACCAAAAGGGCATCGCCAAACATAAATTGATGATTGGCTCGCAGACATTCTGGGTCGCTTGGACTGAGCATGACTAACGGGCGCATAACAGGTAAACCGTTCTGACTGGCGGTCTGCATCAATGTGTACAGTGTTGGTAATAGGCGATAACGCATCTCGAGGGCAGCCCGTGCCAGACTTAAAAACGGTTCGCCAAAACGCCACGGTTCTTGCATGGTTGTGCCTTTGGCGCTGTGGTTACGCATCAAAGGATAAAACGCACCAAGCTGATACCAACGGGCTAATAATTCGCCGTTGGCATTGGCGGCAAAGCCTGGAATATCTGCACCAGTAAACGCCACACCACTTAAGCCCAGCCCAAGTAACATCGGGATACTAAACGCCAAATGCTCCCAATACGAAGAATTATCACCCGTCCAAACCGCGCTGTAGCGTTGAATCCCAGCAAAACCGGCTCGGGTTAGCACAAAACCACGTTTGCCACCGCCAAAACGTGCCAAAGCATCTCGGGTGGCGGCGCACATCGTTAGCCCGTACACATTGTGTACCTCGAGATGCCGCCGTGTGCCATGCCGTGCATTGTACGGTAGGGTTTTCCCTTCGACCCTGCCAATCCCGTCAGATAAACTGCCATCATCGGTAAAGTTACTGGTGCGTTGCAAAGAAAAACTGCTTGGTTCGTTCATGTCATTCCAAAAACCCGCAATTCCCGTCTCGAGCATATCTTGGTGCAAATCCGCCCACCAGTTCTGGACTTCAACTCGAGTAAAATCTGGAAAGACAGCCGGCTTGGGCCAGACTTCACCAATTAAAGTTTCGCCGCGTTCAAAACGCACCAAGTAATCGTTTGCCAGTGCCTCTTCAAAAACTTTGTAACCCGCCTCGAGTTTAATCCCGGGGTCTATAATAGGCACGAGTTTTACGCCGTCTTTGGCAGCATCTTCACAGAGTTTTTTAGGACTTGGATAACGGCTTTTGTCCCATGTAAAGACCTTAAACCCGTCTTGGTAATCAATGTCGGTACTGACCACATCGAGTGGTAAATTGTGATGTTTATAAGCTGCAATCACTGCCCGAACATCGTTTTGGGTTTCGTAACCCCAACGCGACTGCTGTGCGCCCAATGCCCAAAGCGGTGCGAGTGGTTGCCGCCCTGTCAGGGCTGTGTAACGCTCGAGAACAGTTTTTATGCTTGAACCGGCAATCAGATAACAATCAAGTTCTGCCCCACTGCTCGACCAGATTAAGCGCTCAGGGTTTGATGATGCGACATCACATTCAGTGCGCCACGATTCATCTAAGAAAAAACCCCATGCCAGACCATCTCGTAAGCCAATAAAAAATGGAATACTCTGATACATCGGGTCGGTGTCTGGATGATGCGGCACAACATCGGTATTCCAAAAGGTCAGGTGCATTCCGCGTTTATCTAGCCCGCCAACTTTTTCGCCAAAACCAAGGTAGGCTTCGCTACTAGGCGCACGCAACTCGAGACTGCTCGAGAATGAATCGTTGGGAAATGCCTGAGTTGCACTGCCTCGCGCCTCAGAACCACGGCACAGCAACCTTGAATCAGCATCAAAGAACTTCCATTCACCACTTGGCATGTCCAACTCAAAATGCACTCCACCAGCCTCGAGTGACAAAATTCCATCCTCGAGTGTTGGGTCTATTGGCAGGCTACTTTTATGAATGACAGCGAACGAATCTTTATTGGGCAAATACGGAAAAACCAGACTCGAGACTCGGGCAACAGGGGCAAAACGCGCTCGAATCACGCCTTCCAGTGGGGCGGATAACTCGAGGCTGGCGCTGTGCGACCAGAGTCTGGCAAGATGCGAAGTAAAATCATGATTTGAGAAGGACATAAGGCAGTCTAACAAATTAGGACTTGGCAACCTTCCAATCGGCAGTATTTTTAGGCTTAAAATCAAATACCATCTTGTGCAGATGTTGATGCTCTCATAACGCAACGATAATCATTGACATTTGTTCCGGTTGGACCAACCACAACTAAATCACCTAACACCGAAAAAAACGAATAAGCATCATTATTCTCGAGCATCGCATGGGCGTTTAAGCCAAGTTGGGATGCCCGCTCGAGTGAATCTGGTGTAAGAATTGCTCCGGCTGCTTGGGTCACACCATCTATACCATCGGTATCACAGGCAATCGCATAAAGGTTTGGCGCACCTTGAAGCTCGAGTGCCAGAGCCAGCAGGAATTCGCAATTTCGCCCACCTCGTCCTGTACCACGCACCGTCACCGTCGTTTCTCCACCAGACAAAAAAGCTGTGTCAGACTCGAGGGTACGGGCTTTTTGGGCATGTAATTGGGCAGCGATTCTGGCTTCGCCAGTAATCGAGTCAGACCAGATTTGCGTTTCTATCTTGTGTTCCTGCAACACATTTTTTGCGGCTTCTAAGGCAGTTAAATTGGTGACAATCAAATGATTTTGGACTCGAGATGGATGATTGGCTTTTGGCGTTTCGTAGTCGGTCTGTTCTAAATACCGAAGGGCGGCTGGAGAACTGATTTTGAAACGTTTCAGGACGTTGATGGCATCTTGGATGGTACTGGGGTCTGGTACAGTTGGACCACTGGCAATGGTGGAGAGGTCATCACCAACCACATCAGAGACAATCAGCGAAACTACCCTTGCAGGGGCAGCCGCCAGCGCTAAGCGTCCACCTTTAAGCTGTGAAAGGTGTTTACGAACAATGTTCATCTCGCCAATCTCTGCGCCTGAATTAAGAAGTTGTTGATTGATTTGTCGTTTTTCTTCTAAGGTCACACCATTTGGCACAACCATTAAAGCCGAACCACCACCAGAAAGTAAAACAATCACCAAATCATCCTTTGAGAGATGGCTGACTGTTTTAAGGATGCGCTCTCCAGCTTGTTGGCTGGCACTGTCTGGTACAGGATGACTCGCCTCGAGCAATTCAATTCGTCTGGGTTGGACAATCGCGTGACCATAGCGGGTCACGACCACACCACTTAAATCGGTTTCCCAAGACTCCTCGAGTGCCTTTGCCATACTTGCGGCAGCTTTACCGCCGCCAACCACGATGGTTCGACCTTTGG
>JANNEE010000206.1:0-4637 GCA_031388325.1 Deinococcales bacterium | reverse complement strand
CAAGGTTCGGCTGGTGATGCTGTCATCCACCACCATAATTCGTGGAACTCGAGCCGCGATGGTTGGTGCAATTTTAAGGTCGCGGCGAACTCGAATTTCACGCCGTAAACCACGTTCGATTAAGTGGGTGCTGGATAAAATCGAAACCAGTTGCCCACTGCCTAGTACGGCTGCGCCCTCGAGTGGCGCGAATTTCTCGAGCGGATACGATAGTTTTTTAACCACCACTTCTTGTTCGCCAACCATGGCATCCACGGTACACGCCAAACGGTCATCGTCACGGCGCAAAATAAAGTATGGCTGCCAAGATTCGCCAGCCTCAAATGGCACATCCATCACACTGCCGAGTTCGACCAGTGGAATCGGACGACCCTCCAAAATAATCACACTGCGTCCCTCAAGTTGATGAATCCCCTCGACTTTGACCCGTCCAGTGCGTTCAATACTGGCAGTTGGCACAGCAAAACTGTCGTGTCCAACCCGAACCAACAGCACCCGAACCGTGGCAAGTTGGGCTGGTAGACGCATCACAAAATGACTTCCAGCCCCCAATTGACTTTGTACACTGACTGTTCCGCTTAAAGCACGAATGTTTTGCCGCACCACATCCATGCCAACACCGCGCCCGGAAACATCGGTCACGGCTGCCGCCGTACTAAAACCGGGTTCAAAAATCAGGTCTAGCGCCAGTTTTGGGTCGTAAGTCAGCGCACTTTGAATAATTCCTTTTTCCTCGGCTTTTTTGAGGATTCGCTGTGCGTCCATGCCGTTGCCATCGTCGGACAAGTTCAGTGTGACCATGCCGCCACTCGAGTTGACCGATAAGTTAATTGTACCTTCGGGACTTTTACCAAGTTCCCCGCGCACATTGGGCAGTTCTAAACCATGATCAACAGCGTTGCGAATCATGTGCATTAACGGGTCACGCAGCCCTTCAAGGATTTTACGGTCTATCCCAATACCGCCGCCCAGAGTAATCAGGCGCACTTGTTTACCGAGTTGCTGCCCAAGGTCACGCACCAAACGCTCGAGTGGCGGAAATAACATTGCGGCGGGCAGTAAACGCACACTCAGAACTTCATCTTCTATGGTTGTGTTGACGGTTCGCAATTGGGCTAAATCACCAGCCAAACGGTTCAAGACATCCTCGAGTTTATCAAGCGCCCGACGGGTGTTCTCTTCGCTGGTTTCAAGTAAACCAAGCACCGCCGCCACATCACGGTTTTCATCGGCTAAACCTTGTAAGCGCCGCCGCAGGGTGCGTGAATGTTTCGAGTTGCGCCGTTCAAGGTTGCGGCGTGACAGTAAATCCCGCAAATCCCGCAGGCGTTCTTCGATGCGGATACGCCCAACCGTCAGTTCGCCAGCTTGCGCCAGAAGCGAATCGAGGCGTGCCACCGAAACCCGCACCGATTCTTGGGCAACGGCTCGAGCCGAGCCTTCCAAAGTGGCATTTTGGTCGGTTGAACGGTTCATTGGTGGCATGATGCTCTGTGAGACCAGACTTGGGGCGCTGTCCCGACGGGTGTTCTCAGGGCGTACCTCTGGTGGACTGACTCTAATCGGCTCTGGACTGGCTCGAGTAACCGGCAAGGCAGCTTTTAGGCGCGAATCTGTGACCGTATTGGTTTCGCCGAATTCCAAACGTTTTAATTCTGGCTCTAAGCCATCTTGGACAGCTCTGGCTGCCACCCGCAGGCGGTGAATTTCTAAACGCATGGCTTTTGGGTCTTTGGCTTGACGCAGTGCAGTTAAGCGCTGGGCTAATTCTTGGGCAAAAACCAATTGCCAATTTTTTGGTGCATCTGGGTCTAGGGAAATCGAAAGATTGGCAAAGCGATTCCAAGCGCCCAACCAAAGCGAGGTTTCGGGTGAACTGATTGTGGGTGTTTGACCTGCTGCCAGCTGACCTAAAAAAATCTGTAATTCGCTCTCTAAACCTGCACTTTGTAGAACCACTCGCGCCCGATGAATCTCGAGCCAAGCCGCTTCTTTGCTACCAGCAGATTGCAACAACTCGAGCCTTTGGGCTAATTCGGTTTGCGCTAACTGACGATAACGATGCGGTTGCCAAGCCTCAGACCAAAGTGTTTGCAAAGCCGACTCAGGGCTAACCTGATTGCCCATTTCAAGCTGCATCAAGTAATTCTCGAGTTCATGATTGCCGGCTCGAGCCACGACTCGCGCCCGATGTAAGGCTAAAAAGGCACTTGGTAAGTCAGTAGCCTCGGTGACTGCCTTTAAGTACAAAGCAAATTCGTGTCCAAGATTTTGAGTTAAAACATCTGTCATTTTCACCTCAATCACTAAATTAAGTCTGATACTGCTCTACCATACCGCGTAATTGGCTCGAGAGTTCAGCCAGTGATTCAGCCGCCGCCCTGGTGTTCTGAGCGCTGCTTAAATTATCCTTGGTCGAACTGCCAATACTTTGCATTGCCCCTGTGATTTGTTCCATCCCCGCGCTGTGTTGCCGCACCGAAGCCGAAATAAGCTGGGCATTGTGGGCTGCATACTGAACAGTGCTTTGTAACTCCTCGATGACGGTTAAAACCCGAGCAATACTTTCGACACCCTCATCTGCCACTTTAATGCCCTGTTCGGTGGTCATGACGGCGCTGTTGGTAGCGCGTTGAATCTCACCAAGAATAGATTTGACCTGACCTGTAGCGGCTTTAGATTGTTCAGACAACAACCTGATTTCTTGAGCAACCACGGCAAAACCCTTGCCTTGGTCGCCGGCACGGGAGGCTTCGATGGCAGCGTTTAAGGCAAGCAAATTGCTCTGGTCGGCAATGTCGTTGACGGTGGCAATAATATCGCCAATTTGTTGGGTTTGCTCAGACAATGCCAGAATATTTTCGGCAATTTGTTGGACTCGAGCGCGAATTTCCGACATCCCTTGATTGGCTTGATTGGCAGCTTCGACCCCAGCCGCTGCCACACTCGAGGCACTTGAAGCACTCTCGGAAACAGTCATGGCAATCCCCACGGCTTGGTCAGAACTATTTCGCACCTGTTCCACGGTTGCACTGGTTTGCGCCACGGCTGCGCTTTGCCGATGCACCCCACTGGCTTGCTGCGCCGAAGTCGCCAGAATTTGACTCGAGGCAGCCGCCACCGCCGAACTGCTGCTTGTCACTGCACTTAAGAGTTGACGCAGATTCTTAGACATCAGGGCAAAAGCCACACCAAGTTCATCGTCTTCGGATTTTGCGGTAAAGGATTTGGCTAAATTCCCTTGCGAAATGGCATTGGCAATCCCCGCCATTTCGCGCTGGTAGCTGACCATATTGTGAAAAGAACTGGTCAAACGCCCGATTTCATCTTGTCCAGTCCGCCCCAGTTTTTGGTCTAAACGCCCAAGTGCCAGACCTTCGGCATTGATTGTTAATTCGCGCACTTGGCGGGTGATATAACTTGCTGAAAGCCACAGAACAAAAATGACCACTGCCAACGTACCAACCCGTAAAAGAGTCAGGATTTGATTAAGAATCGCGCCTTCGGATTGGACTTCGGCAGATGAAAGACTCGACAAAACCAGCCATTTGACCCCAGCGTAACTCGAGTAGCCTTTGGAAACATAAAAACCAACCAAACCCGGGGAGGTCAAGGTCAGTTCAGGATTAGAAAAATCTCTGGCTTTAACAAAACCCTCGGTGGTTGAACGTGAAGCCACATAAGAAATAAAGGTTTTGATGTTGCGTTCAAAAGCATATCTGTCGGTTGGCGTGTATAGTAATAAACCCGACTCATCTGCTAATAAAAAACGGGTACTCGAGTACCCATCTTTAATGGCTCGGTCTTGAACTTCCTGAATAATATTTTTAGCCACTTGCCAATTAAAAAAATTGTGCCAAACACCAATAATTTGTCCTTTGGGATTACGAATTGGTGCAGAAAAAGTCATGGCGACCGATTTTTTCTTGCCGTATAAGCGCTCCATAATAGGATTTGGGGCAACATCACGCACCACCGCTAAACCATCCACCATCTTGCTCGAAACGGCTTCTTTGAACCAAGATTCATTGGATACATCAAGACCTCTTAGGCTTGAAGTGTCAATTTTACGCCAAGCTGAACTTGGGTTCATATCATCGTTGTTGACCCCATAACTGGCAATCACCTGTCCTTGAAGGTTGCTTGCCAGCATCAAACGATAAATCGGGCGGTACGTGGTCAGCATGATTTCCATCCAACGTTCGATTTGAACTCGATCCAAGCTGATTGCCGCCGATGACTTGGCGTAGGCTTGAACGTCACCGTAGCGTTCAAATAAATTGCGGTCTAGTTTATCGGCTGCATTAAATGCCAATTGTCGTACTTGATTACCCGCCGAACGCTCAATAACACTATCAATTGAACTCGAAAACAGCCAACCCGCTAAAATCATGGATGGCACAATAATCAATATACTCTGAACAATGAGTCTAACAAGCAGTGATAGGTTTTCAAACCATTGCCAAAGTTTCATAAATCCAAACCACCACAAAGCGCATCCACATCAAGCCAAGCCACTCGCCCATTAAAGACACCCTTGACCGAATCGCGCCCCGATAGAGCGGGCGACAACTGACTTAAAAAAGCCTGATACAACTCTGGAACACCTGTAATCCTCAGACCTATCGAACCAAACT
>JANNEE010000574.1:0-8163 GCA_031388325.1 Deinococcales bacterium | reverse complement strand
GAATCCGATGCTACCTAATGAACACCGCTCGAGATTTTTAAGGGTTTGGTCTCGAGGTCTTGGCTAATCGTGGCAATGCGGGCGCTACTTTGGTCTATTTCGTCTAGCACAATCAGTAAATCTAAATGCGTCAGGGTGGTGGCTTGAGATTCGACCCTGCCCAATTCTAGGCGGGTTAGGTGCGAACGGCGCATTTGGTTTAAGAAGTGTTCTAAATCTTCGCGTTCAGAAATCACTTGTTCGGCAAGGGCTTGGCTGCGGGTAGCAAGGGCTGCCAGCGCGAGGGTCAGGCGTTCCAAAATGCGCCCAGCCCCTTGGTGCAGTTCTAATCGCCCTTGGACACTAAATTCGAGGTTGTTGGCGGCTAGTTTGTTGTGCATTCTCAGGATTCGTTTAATTTGATCGCCAATGTGTTCGATTTCCGAAACCGCCATCACCAGCATTAACGGGGTGTCGCTGCTGTGCCGACTGCCAAGCTCAGATAAGTACAGCACCACATCTCGAGTCAGGGTGTCTATTTTACTTTCTAAACGCAGAATTTCGCCCTCGTCGCCGTTGCCGTTCTCGAGCATCCGCGTGGTTTGTTCAAGCATAGCAATCGCTTGGTCTCCGACGCGACTGACTTCGCGCAGGGCAAGAGCAGTGGCAAGTTCACTCGAGTGCAGTGCGTCTTTAGAAAGATATTTTGGGGCAATGGTTTTGTTTGTTTCGGGCAGGATACGGGTTGCCAGTTGTTCAAGCTGCTTGGTAATCGGGAGTGCCAGCAGTGCGGATAAGCTGTGGTACGCCAAATGAATCTGGGCAACCCCAAACCAGTTAGTCAGCCACGGTACAAGTGGCAATGCCAAAAGCGATAACAGTGTTTTCCACATTAAGTGGGTTCGGGCAACCCGTTTGGCAATGGTGGCAGAATGACTGCTCGAGACCACCAGCAAGACCCCACTGCCAGCCCCTCCGCCGAGAGTCAGAATGAGGGCAGCCTCGAGCGGTAAGGCATTGGCGCTGCTTAAAGATAAGGCAATTGCGCCAACCGCGTTGGCACTGCCTAACAAGCTCGAGAGTGCAAATCCAAGTATCCAAATGCCAAGTGGAACGGAGACTAAACTCTGCTCGAGTAACACAAAAAGTGGTGTTTGACTGATGTCGGCAAAGCCCTGAACCATCAGGCTTAGACCATACAGCAGTAAACCAATACCACCAATCACTTGTCCGGCAATCTGCACTGTTTTTTGCAAACTGAGGATGTAACCAATGCCAATCATCGGCAAGGCAAAAACAGCCATTGGGGTGTTGCTTAAAATTAAAGCAAGACTTGCTCCTGCTTTGGCGCTTAGCCCCAGCAGCAGGGCTGCCCCAAATTTTGCCACGCCATTTTCGCTTAAACGCAATGCCCCTAAACTCAGCGCCCCAGAATTAAGTGTGCCAGCCCCAATCAGTGCGCCAACCAGCGTGGCTCGAGATGGACTTTGGGTTGCCCAAGTTAAAGCGCGACGGGCGCTGTTGCCTAATAGGGCGTTCAAGGAAACAGAGAGTTGTTGTAAACCCAGCATTAACAGGGCTAAGCCACCTAAAGCCATCCACATAACTTTAGTATAGGGGCTTTGTCTCGAGAATCGGTAAAATCTTTGTAGTTTGCAAACCAGAATTCACATCCGAGTTGTTCAAATGGTTAGAATGAAACTTCCTCAAGGAGAAATGTATGCGTAAAAAAATAGTTCGTCGTGGGTTCGTTTTGGGTGCAATTGCGCTGGCAGCGGCGGCTGGCATTGTCAGCGCCCAACAAAAACAAGTCAATGTGCTGTGTAGTGTCACCCTCCCGTGGTGTGAAGCACTTGGTCCTGCCTTCCAAAAGGACACTGGAATTAAACTCAACTTTGTGCGTTTATCTACCGCCGAGGGTCTAGCGCGGATTCGTGCCGAAAAAGCCAATCCAACCTTCGATGCCTGGTTTGGTGGGACTGGCGACCCGCACTACGAAGCCTGGAGCAACGGCTTAACCACGTTTTATAAAGTTAAAGAATACGACAACTTGCGCCGCGATTTGCGTTTTGCTGTGGGTTTAAGTTACGTGCCAATTTACCAAGGAATTTTGGGCATTGGCATTAACCCCAATGTGTTTAAGGCAAAGAATTTACCCCCGCTTAAATGCTGGTCTGACCTGACCAAACCTGCCTATAAAGGACAGATTCAAATTGCCAACCCAAACACCAGTGGCACAGCCTATACCTTTATAACCACCTTAATTACTTTAATGGGCGAAGACAAAGCCTTTGATTTAATGGCAAAAATGCACCCAAATGTTTCGGAGTACACCCGAAGTGGGGTTGCACCAAGGGTTGCGCTTGGCAATGGCAGTGCCGCCATTGGGATTCAGTTCATGCACGACATGGTTGAGTTCAAAAAACAGGGTTTCCCGATTCAGATTGTTTCGCCTTGCGAAGGCACAGGTTATGAAATTGGTGGTTTAAGCCTGATTAAAGGCACACGCAACATAGACAACGCCAAAGCCTTTATGGATTGGGCAGTCAGTCCAGCCGCGCAAGCAATAGGACCAAAAACAGGGGCATACAGCTTACCAAGCAACATCAAAACCCCAGTGGATGATGACACCCCAAATCCAAAGGACTTTAAGTTAATTACGCTCGATGCTAAAAAATGGGGCAATCCAACTGTCCGTGAACCACTAATTAAACGCTGGACAAACGAAATTTTCCCATTACCACGTTAAAGTTTATTCTGCTCGAGGATTCCCATTTCATAATCCTCGAGCTTGATACCACCTCATGCTCGAGAAATCGGTAGGCAGAGCCTGCCCTAAGCGCTATTTTTGGGAGATTCATGGTCAATGCTTTACCAAGTACCAGTGCTTTTGCCAGTCGTACTTCTCGGGCATTGTTGCCATCGGTTTTGATTGCCGTTGGTATTTTGCTGCTGCCTTTTGTTCGACCAGACCGTGCTTTTGAATTTTTTAATTGGGAATTAGGTGCTTTTTCTAAAGTTTCGTGGTTGGCTGGATTACTTGTTTTCTCGAGTCTTGCTCTGAGTGTACTTTCGGCGTTGCGTTTACCGATGTTGGCAAGGGGTTATGCTTTAATTGGCATTTCGAGTGGTACAGCCATAACAGTTTTTGCATGGCTTGCCAGTACAGGCAGTTATTTTGGTTACGGGGCGCTGGTTGCCCTAATTTGCTTGTTGCTGGTGCTTGGGGTTGGCTTATCCGAAACTGGTTTGATTCAGTCCGACCCGTTTATCGCCAGTAGCATTGTGTTGTGCAGTGTTTTTGTGGCGCTGTTTATTGCTTATCCGCTTTTTATTGTGCTGCGTGAAAGTATTATTGTAAATGGTGTTTTTACCTTAAAAAAGGTTCAAGAAACCTTATCCAGTCCGCTTTTTATGGTTTTAGAAAATAAGTTTACGCCGCGTTCAGAAACAACCATTGTCTTTGGAATTGCCTTTGTGGGTGGCTTACTAGCCCTAATTTTTTCGCTTCGGCGCAGAGCCAGTATTCAATTGCTGCTGGGGTCTACTTTGGCTGGCTTGGTGCTTGGTTTTATTATCGGGGCTGGTGTTTTTGGGCGTGGGGCATTTGCCACAAGTCTGTACTTGGCTTTAATTGTTGCACCAACCACGGTTTTTTTTGGTTTGATTTTTGCGATTCTCGAGCAACGTTGCCGTGCTGCTTGGGTTCGGCGTATCCTTAGTATCGTTGGGATTCTACCGATGATTACTCCGCCGTTTGTGCTGGCGTTTGCCCTAGAAAACTGGTTTGGCGCACAAGGGTTAATCACCAACAGGGTTTTTGGCATCGACACCAATTACTTTAAGGGCGTGACTGGTGTGGGCATTGCCCAGATTATGGCGTTCACACCAATTGCCTATTTAACGCTGCGTGGCAGTGTCCAAGGCTTAAATCCTGCCCTCGAGGAAGCCGCCCAAACGATGCGTTCTAACCCGTGGATGGTTTTTACTCGAGTCACCCTGCCGCTTTTGCGTCCCGGTCTAGCGGCGGCGTTTTTACTGACGATCATCGAATCCTTGGCTGACTTTAGCAATCCGATTTTACTCGGTGGAGACCGTAGTTTTTTAGCCACCGAAGTTTACTTGGCTTTAACTGGACGTTACGACCCCAACGAAGCCAGTGTTTACGGAGCGGTACTGCTGGTTTTGGTGCTAATCATTCTTGGGCTGCAACGGGCTTGGCTTGGCAATACCAGTTTTGTAACCGTCACGGGTAAACCGGGCAGTGGTAATTTTAGTCTGTTACCGCGCTGGCTCGAGAATACCCTGCAAGGCATCTTGGCATTTTGGGGCATTCTGGTAGCCATGCTCTACGGCAGTGTTTTTTATGGCAGTTTTGTCAAAATCTGGGGAGTCAATGGGGAATTTACCTTACAACATTACATAGATTTTAGTGGCACGGGACTCGAGGTTTTATTTCGCACTGCCCAAGTGGCTTTTGTGGCAGCCATTGCCGCCACGCTGCTTGGCTTTTTAATTGCTTATCTGGTCACACGGCAAAGTTTTTTTGGACGTAGCGCCTTAGAGACCACCAGTATGCTTTCTTTTGCCACACCCGGCACGGTCATGGGTGTTGCTTATGTGATTTCTTTTAATGTTGGACCATGGCTTTTAACGGGTACATTTATTATTTTGGTGATTGCACTGGTATTCCGTAACATGCCCGCCAGCATCCGCAGTGTCATGGCTGGCTTAAGCCAAATAGACAAAGCTCTTGATGAAGCCAGCACCCTCCTACGCGCCCCCTCGAGTACCACACTGGCGAAAGTGCTTGTGCCGCTTTTAATCCCGCAATTGTTATCGGGTATTGTCTTTGCCTTTGTCCGCAGTATGACCGCCATTAGCCAAATTATCTTTTTAATCAGCCCCGGCAATTTGCTGGCAACCGTCTTAATGCTTTCGTGGCTCGAGCAAGGCAACTTAGGGCGGGCAGCTGCCATGAGTACCGTGATGATTTTAGGTTTACTCGGTTTAATTTTATTGCTTTTTGCATTTAGTAAGCGTTTCTCGAGAAACGGCACTGGACTCGAGGGGATTGGATAATTATGAATCAATTGGCTGTCCCTGTTCGTTTGGAACAAATCGTTAAGCGCTTTGGTACGGTCACAGCCGTGGAAGCCGTGTCGCTCGAGTTACCCGCCGGTCAATTGGTAACACTGCTTGGTCCTTCGGGTTGTGGCAAAACCACGATTTTACGCATGGTCGCGGGTTTAGAGCGCCCCTCGGAAGGCAAAATTTTCTTTGGCTCAGACGATGTAACCCAGCTACCAGCCTATCTGCGCGATGTGACGATGATGTTCCAGAGTTATGCGTTGTTTCCGCACATGAATGTCTTTGAGAACATTGCTTATGGTTTGCGGGTCACAAAACGCCCGCTCGAAGAAATTCGAGAACGGGTGGCTGGTGTGGTTGCCCAAGTGGGTTTGCAGAACCTCGAGCAACGGGCAGTACAAGCGCTTTCGGGCGGGCAGCAACAGCGTGTGGCACTGGCAAGGGCTTTAATTATGCAGCCTCGAGTCTTATTATTTGATGAACCACTCTCCAACCTCGATGCCAAGTTGCGTAAACGGGTGCGTGAGGAAATCCGCGAACTGCAACAAAAATTTGGCATCACCAGTTTATACGTGACCCACGACCAAGAAGAAGCGATGGCGATTTCGGACTTGGTGGTGGTGATGAAAGCTGGAATCATTGAACAACAAGGCGCACCGAGGGAACTCTATCAAGCCCCAAATACCCGTTTTGTGGCAGATTTTATTGGACGGGCAAATTTTTTAAGTGGTCAGTACCACGGCTCGAGTGCCACGATTGGCAGCTACAGTTTTCCTTTTTCACAAAACATCGAACAGGGCAATGTAACGGTCATGATTCGCCCCGAGTCTTTGCGGGTAGCCACTGATGGGATTGGCTTAGAGGGAACAATGCACAGCGTTGCCTTTCTTGGCACAACCACCGAATACACTGTCAACACCGCCACCGGGCAACTCGAGGGAGTCATGGCTGGGGACGCGCCGCTTCTGGCGAAACCTGGTGAAACTGTACGGGTGCAATTTGCGACAGAAGGCGTATATTTGATTAAGACTTAAAATTTCTCATAGCGATTTTTATGTTTAGGGCGCATACTCATGCAATATGAAACGATTTTTGATTGGGGCTGCCTTGTTGTTCTCGAGCTTGGCGTTGGCGCAAAATGGAATTATCTCAAGTTACCATCCGTACCCAAAGGCAAAAAAAATTATGGTGCGAACTTGTAAAAGTAATGCAACAGGGTTTTCCTGCCCTCACGGACGGGTGCTGGTTCGGCGTACCGCAATGGGTGACCAACAAATCACTTTGGATTTATTTGGTCAGCGCTTGCCAATTCGTTTTAATCCCATGCCAAATTTTGTCTCGAGTGTCTGGAATTCCGACCTGAACCAAGATGGTAAAGCCGATTTAATCATAAAACTCAGTTGGGGTGGTAACGGCATTATTGCCGATGGCAACTTAACGGTCTTTGCCCTCTCGAGTGAAAAGGAACACAAATTAAGCACTTTGGAGATGATTACTTTTGACCCTAATGCCCTTATTTTTTTGCGAGGTAAGCCAGTTGTATTGCATACTGCTTTGGTTTCAGGTGACTCGAAACGCACTGGACGTAACCACAATTTTTGGGTTTTTCATCCGCTCGAGATTCGTAACGCGCAATTACTCAAGAACCAAAGCCCAATTTGGGTTCAGTACACCAATAAACCAAGTCATCTGCCTACCAATAAACTGACAACACTCGAAAAACAAATGGCACTGAATGCAAATCCGATTCAGTTCTTTATCCCAATGCGCTGAACATGTTAGTTTTAGGCACTGTGCTGAACTTTATGCGCCGCGCTTTAACTCCTCCGGTCACTCAAATTGACCTCGAGCGGGCATTTAAGCAACTTGGCATGAACCAACACACCCCTCTTATTGTTCACTCGAGCCTGTCTAGTCTTGGCAACATGCTTGGCGGGGCGCACAGTGTCCTAAATGCCTTAGAACGCTACTCGAGTACCTTAGTGATGCCCGCCTTTACGTATTACACTTTGGTCTGGCCCACCTTATATCGCAACGAAGATTGGCCCATTTCACCCGGCGAAGATGGTCCGCCGTTTCAACCCAATAGCCCCGTCTCGAGGGACATTGGCAGAATCCCTCAAATCATGCTCGAACGCCCAAATGTGCTTCGCAGTCAGCATCCAGCTTTGTCTTTTGCCGCACGCGGCGCAGACGCACAAAAAATTCTTGGGGTACAAACCTTAGAGCATCCTTACGCACCCATCGGGGTTCTCGAGCAACTTGATGCCTTGGTGCTGCTGTTGGGCGTAGACCACCGCAGTAATACCAGTATCCATTATGGTGAGTTCATGGCGGGTCGTCCGATGCTTGAACGTTGGGCAAATACCAAAAACGGAATTGTTCGCACCTATTATCCAAATTGTAGCGCCGCTTTTAATGGCATCGAAGGCAGTCTAAATTCTTTACGCACCTTGGATGTCGGTCATGCAACCCTGCAAGTGGCTCGAGTGCGTGAGATTGTGGCTACCACAGGGCGTTTAATTGCCAATCATTCGGAAAGTTTGCTGTGTAGTTACCCGAATTGTCGGTGTCAGAATGTCAGGGCAAAAATTCGGCGCGATGGAATTAAACCCAGACGGGATATTCGGCTCGAGGAGTGGCTGGGGACAAGGGCTTTAGAAGCCGTTTAAGCCCGAATGAATTTCTGCTCGAGTAAATCTTCAATTTCGGCTGCCCCCAAAGCATCGTTGCCACGTTCAAAAGCGGCTTTACTTTGCAGCAACATGGCTTTTTTCATGGTTGGATTGGCTGCCATTTCACCTAATCCTCGGTAGGCACAGGCTTCGGCGATTGGGTTGCCAGATAACTGGGCTTGCTCGAGGGCAACCCCGAGCCACTGTCTGGCTTCTGAAAACTGCTCGAGTTTGCCGTAAATAATGCCTTGCTCGTAAGCATTGGCGCTGACTGCCAGAGGTGGATTCCCCAGTTGAGCAACGATTTTGGCTTCTTGGACAAAGATTTTTAGGGCTGTAGGGTATTCTTCTGCCATTCGTTCGACCATGCCGAGTTGATGCAGCGCCACATATTCGCCTTCTAGGTTTGATTGGCTTT
>JANNEE010000030.1:0-2674 GCA_031388325.1 Deinococcales bacterium | reverse complement strand
ATGCCCCCATTGATTTTAGTCTGCTCGAGACTGCTTTTGAACCTAAAGGCACAGCTTTTCCAGACATTAGCCAATTGGGTTTTGCGACACCGCGTTTCTGGACAATTCCCTTTAATTTATACGGCACATTCTGGTTGGTTGGCGGCGCACTTTACTCGAGCTTGACGCTCTGGCGCTCACACCGTCCTAGAGCCATTGGCACATTGCTGATTGCCTTGGCTGGGTTTGTCCTAGCCACCGTCTCGAGCCTCAACCGTTTTGGGATTGATTATTTAGAAGCCATCGGGCGGATGGTTGGCGTAACAATCTTGTTTGTTGGGTTTTTATTTACCACTTTAGAACCGAGTGCCTTACCCAAAGTCAATCTACCAAAAATCCCACCGCTTGTACTAGCGGCTATTTCAGGCTGGGGACTGGCTTTAGCGGCTTTTTTTCAACTCGAGCCAGCCGCTTGGAAAGCCCTGATTGATTACCCCGGACTGTTTTTAATTGCTGGCATTATCTTGGGGATGTTCTGGTTGGTGCTACAAAAAGCCCGACAACGCGCCAAAGCCTTTACTGAATCGAACGAATCATGAATTGGCAAGTTTGGCTTGGACTGCCTAAAGACAGCAAGCGCCGACTGGGTTTACTGACCCTAATGGGCAGCACCTTTTTTATGTGGGCAGGGTTTTTTGTGGTCATTCCGCTCCTCAGTCTGCATTTTGTCAATGGTTTGGCGTGGAGTGCCGCTTCTATCGGCATTATTCTTGGGGTTCGCACCGTTACCCAACAAGGTTTGGGTGTGGTCAGTGGGGTCTTGTCCGATAAACTGGGCGCTCGAGGGTTAATTGTAGCGGGTTTGTTCATTCGGGCGATTGGTTTTGCTGGACTTGCCTTGGTCACAGATTTTTGGAGTTTACTGCTGGTGATTGTCTTCTCGAGCATCGGCGGGGCAATGTTCGACGCGCCTAAAAATGCGGCAATCGCGGTGTTATCTGACCCTGAGACTCGCCCTAGGGTTTATGCAGTCTTTGGAATGATTGGCAACCTTGGCATGGCACTTGGGTCTTTACTAGGGGTTCTGCTCTTAAAAATTGGTTTTGAAATCGCGGCGCTGCTGTCTGGGGCAATGTATTTTTTAACCTTCTTGGTCAATATACGCTATTTGCCAGACCTGAAAATCTCGAGCAGTCAAAGTAATGCGCTTGGTGGACTCGGCTTGGTGTTGCATGACCGACGTTTTGTTTGGTTTACTTTTTTATTGGCTGGGATGTATCTGATGTGGTCTCAATTTTCTTTGGCGTTGACTTTAGAGGCAACCCGCTTGGCTGGAACACCCGACTCGGTGGCATGGCTTTTTTTGGTCAATACGGGTGTCGCCATTGGTTTGCAGTACAGCCTGACGGAAATTTCAAACCGTTACCTCTCGCCCATTCAGACCCTGATGCTTGGGGTACTGATTATGGCAATCGCGCTGTATGGCGTGGCGTTCTCGCCAAGTATTTTGTGGTTACTGATTTGTGTAGCCATTTTTTCGATAGGCTCGAGTTTAGCCAGCGCTCCGCAACAAGAAATTACAGCAAGACTAGCCAAACCCGAAGCTCGAGGGGCATATTTTGGTTTTAGTGCCTTGGCTTTTGCTCTTGGCGGAGGCGTTGGCAATGCCCTTGGTGGCTGGCTGCATGACCTTGGGACACAAATTGGCTGGCTTGGTTTACCTTGGGTGGTGATTGCCTCGAGTGGCTTACTGACCGCCCTAGGATTATGGTTTTTTGAACAAAAAAGCTCAGTCGCAAGTGAATAAAGCTCAGCTTGAAGCCACTTGTTTTCTCGAGCGCCAAAAGCGCAAAAGCGGCGGCACAACCAAAGCCAAAACTGCAATGGTCAAAATCACAGCACTGATTGGGCGGGTCAGAAAAACTGTCGCATCACCCTGAGAAATACCCATGGCTCGGCGAAATTGTTCTTCGGCTTTGGGTCCTAGAATCATGCCGACAATGGCTGGAGCAATTGGAATATCAAAACGGCGCATAAAATAACCAAGAATGCCAATGATGCCCAAGAGCGCCAAATCAAAGACACTGTTGTTTAAGCTGTAGACCCCAATACTGGCAAAGACCAGAATGCCACCGTATAAAAGCGGACGGGGAATCTCAAGTAAACGCACCCAAACACCCGCAAGCGGCAAATTGAGAATTAAAAGCAGCACGTTACCAATGTATAAACTGGCAATTAAGCCCCAAACCAGTGCGCCATTAGTGGCAAAAAGCAGTGGACCCGGTTGAATCCCGTAACTCTGAAAAGCTGCTAACATAATCGCGGCAGTGGCACTGGTCGGTAAACCAAGCGTTAAAAGTGGCACAAGCACACCCGCCGCACTGGCATTATTGGCGGCTTCGGGTCCTGCCACACCTTCGATAGCGCCGTGTCCAAATTCTTCGGGGTTCTTAGCAAGGCGTTTTTCTAAGGCATACGATAAAAAAGTCGGGATTTCTGCGCCGCCAGCCGGTAGCACCCCAAAAGGAAAACCAAGGGCTGTACCACGCAACCACGGTTTCCATGACCGCGCCCAATCCTCTTTGGTCATGCTGGCACGTTCACGAAGTTTAATAATACTTTGCCCAGACTTAAATCTCGAGGCAACATAAAGCGTTTCGCCGACTGCAAATAAGCCCACTACTATAATCACCAC
>JANNEE010000557.1:0-2627 GCA_031388325.1 Deinococcales bacterium | reverse complement strand
GAGATTCACACCCAGAGCAGTCGCCGCAATTTGCAGCATTTTGGTGTGTAAACCCTGTCCCATTTCTGTACCGCCGTGGTTAATCAGCACACTGCCATCTTTGTAAACCATCACCAAAGCGCCCGCTTGGTTGTACGCTGTAAAATTAAAAGCAATACCAAATTTTACTGGAGTGATACTGATGGCGCGTTTTTGATGAGGATGTGCGGCATTAAACTCGGCAATCCCCTGTTGACGCTGGTAAAAATCGCTGGTTTTGATCAATTCCTGCCAAACTCGAGTCATGCGGTCTGAATCTTTGACGGGTTGCCCATAAGGTGTGGTTTGACCAGCTTGATAAAAGTTTTTTAAGCGTAATTCTTCGCACTCCAGACCCAAAAGTGGCGCGACTCGTCCGAGAATATCTTCAATAATCAGCATCCCTTGAGGTCCGCCAAATCCCCGAAACGCCGTCTGTGAGGTTTTATTGGTTTGGCAGACCCGCCCGACAACTCGGATATTGGGAATAAAATAGGCGTTGTCTATATGGCAAAGCGCCCTTGCCAGTACGGGTTCAGATAAATCTAAACTCCAACCACCGTCAGAAAACAATTCCGCCTCGAGTGCTAGAATTTTAGAATCAGCATCAAAACCAATTTTCCAATGCGCCAAGAACGGATGGCGTTTACCCGTCATGGTCATGTCTTGGGTGCGATTCAAACGTAAACGCACAGGTCGCCCGGTCAGCCTTGCGCCGAGTGCTGCAATCGCTGCAAAGCCATGTGGCTGCATTTCCTTGCCGCCAAAACCACCGCCCATGCGTAAACACTGCACCGTAACGGCGTGGCTTGGCAGCCCCAGCACATGGGCAACAATCTCTTGGGTTTCGGTAGGATGCTGCGTGCTGCACTGCACAAAGACCTGACCAGATTCATCTATGGAAGCCAGCGAAGCGTGGGTCTCGAGATAAAAATGTTCTTGCCCACCGATTTCAAATTCGCCACTAAACACATGGGTTGCATTTTTGATTAGGGTAATATCGCCGCGTTGTAATAATTGCTGATTACCTTGGAAAGACTCGAGTTTAACCGCCTCTTGCAGGGCAATCACTGCTTCCAGAATTTCATATTCGACTTGCACGGCTGCCGCTCCGAGACGGGCTGCCTCGAGTGAATCTGCCAGCACCCAACAAACAGCATGACCGACAAACATCACTTCACTTGGAAAAAGTGGCTCATCGTGTTTTACCCCCGCGTCATTGACCCCAAGCACATCGGAAGCCGTTAAAACCCGCACCACTCCTGCTACTTCAAGGGCAGCTGCAACCTCGAGATGCACCACCCGAGCGTGGGCATGGGGCGACTGCACAGGGTAAGCATGAAGCAAATTGCTTAAGCGTCCGCCAAGGTCATCGGTGTACAGGGCTTGCCCAGTCACATGCAGAGCGGCGCTCTCGTGCGAAATAGATTGACCAACAGGACGCAAGCTCATACACTCACCTCGGCAAAGAATTTAAGCATGAGTTGCTCGAGCATGGCTTTTCGGTAGGCAGCACTGGCTCGGTGGTCATCTAGGGGCGTACCAGAATTTGCCATCAGTTGAGCGGCGGCTTGAACGTTCTCGAGATTCCAGATTTGACCCATTAAAAACCTTTCAGTCTCGAGCGCCCGAATTGGCGTGGCAGCCACGCCACCAAGTCCAATTTTAATCTCTTGCACCACATTATTCTCAAGCCGTAGGGCAATGCCAACCGATACGCTGCTGATGTCATCCATTTTGCGCTTGGAGATTTTATAGAATTTAGCGGTTTGTGCCACTGGCAAAGGAATCCGAATAGATTTAATGATTTCGTTAGGTTGGCGCACGGTTTTTCGATAGCCCGTAAAGTATAACTCTAACGGCACAATGCGTTGACCGCTTTTTGAGACCAGCACCACACTTGTACCCAATGCCAATAAGACAGGTGGCGAATCGCCGATTGGTGAGGCTGTGCCAATGTTGCCACCAAGCGTGGCACTGTTGCGAATTAATCTCGAGGCAAACATTGGAAACCACTGCTGTAAAAACGGAATTTTATCACCCAGCCGATGCTCGAGTTCAGACAAAGTTAAGGCTGCGCCAAGTTCAACAAAATCTGGATTCCATTCCACTTGACGCAGTTCTGGTAAATGGTCAATCGCAATCTGCACCGCCGCCCTCGAGAAGCGCAAATTGACCTCAACCCCCCAATCTGTTCCACCCGCCACCAGTTTGGCACTTGGGTTTTTCTCGAGCAACACCAATGCCGCTTCAAGATTGGCTGGACGATAAAAAACAGCATTCTCAGATTCCAGCACCACGGCTCGAGCATCTGGGGCTGGCTGGTTTTGACGCAACCACAAGGCATCGTCTGCATCTGGCAATCCCAAACCAAAAGCTGCATCTTTAATTGCACGATAACCCGTACAACGACATAAATTCCCAGACAACGCCTCGAGGTCAAAGTTTGTGCGGTTTGGACGGTAATACTCATCGGACATACTCGAGATAAACCCCGGAGTACAGTACCCACACTGCGAACCGCCAGTACCCACCATTGCCGCTTGGACTGGATGCAGATTTTCAGGTGTGCCAAATCCTTCGGCAGTGATAATCTCTTGACCGCCCAA
>JANNEE010000763.1:0-1794 GCA_031388325.1 Deinococcales bacterium | reverse complement strand
TTGTCTTACCAAAATTGCAGCCCTCAAATAAACCTTGGCTCGAGTTTAATCGCTCGAGCCAAGGTTTATTAATGCCGGTTCGCACCATTGCCTGACTTCAAGGCTAATCGGCAATCACAGCAAAAGAATTTTTCACACCCGTAGTTTGCCTCGAGTACCGCAAAAAGTCTTTGACCTAGGTCAAAATCCTAAGCCAAGACTTCCCGAGCCACGGGTAACTCGAGAATAAAGGTACTGCCTTGCCCAACAACACTGGTGGCTCTGACCTGCCCATTCATGCGCTGCATCAGTTCTCGCACCACCGCTAAACCCAATCCAGCCCCGCCAGTGGCTCTGGCTCGAGCTGGGTCGGAGCGGTAAAAAGGTTCAAAAATTCGCGCCAAATCTTCGGGTTCGATGCCCATGCCCGTGTCCTCGATAGTTAATTCAACAAAATCCACTCTGGCTCGGGCGGCAATTCGCACAATGCCCCATTCAGGGGTGTAGCGAATCGCATTGACCATTAAATTGCGTAGCACCTGCTCGAGTCGTTCGCGGTCGGCTTGAATCGGCAAGATTCGTTCTGGAACATCGTTAAGTAAGGTTAAATTACTGACCTTCGCGAGAGGTGCAAAACTCTCGAAGAGTTGCGAAACCAATTCTGGTAATGCCACCACCGTGGGTTGAAACTCGAGTTGTTCAAGGTCGGCTCGAGACAAAGCAAATAAATCTTCGACCAGACGCTCTAAACGTTGAACTTCGCTTAAAAGTGCTTGGGGGGCAATCGTTTCGCCACGCAATTCGGCACTCTCGAGCCGCGCCCGCAGCACCGCAATTGGGGTACGAAGTTCATGCGAAGCATTGGCAGTTAAGCCTTTTTTGGCTTCCAAAACACTTTCGACATTTTGTTTCTCGCGGCGAAGCGCCAGCACATTGCCCTCGAGCCGCGTTGCCATTTTATTAAAAGTTTGCGATAAACGCGCCACTTCATCCTCGCCGTCTATGTGAACCCGAGCCTCGAGTTGACCACCTTCTAGGGCTTGCACCCCTTTGAGCAATTGCTCGAGCGGACGGGTCAGACGCAAACTAACGGCGTAACCCAAAAACCCCAATCCCAGAAAAAAAGCCAAAAAAGATTGCGAAAGCGTATCTAAGGCATTGCTAAAATCCGAACTGATTTGGGCTGCAATATCGCCCGGTGGACTAGAATTCTGGGTGCTTTGTACCACGCCAAGCACCACATTGGAGACTTTAGGGTCTTGAGAAATGGCTGGACAACCGGCAATCACTTCTAAACCAATCACCAACGCCCGACAACGCCCACTGGCTGTGGTGACTAAAATTTCTTTCCACGGCGCAAGTTCTGGGGTTTCAAAACCATCCCCTTCCGAAAACCGATCAACTCGGTTAGACCCTAAGACTTTACCTGTCGAATCAATTAAAAGTGCAATCCGCCGTGCATCATTAGAAGGTTCGTTGTCCTCGAGTAGACTGGATTTACGGGTATCAACACCACCCTCTAAAACAGTAAACAAACGTTTTAACTGCTTTTCGTCAGACCCACTGCTCAGCGCCCCTTGAAAGGCTTTGGCAAGCTCAGTCGCATCGCGCAGCGCATCGCTGGTTAAACGAGCGCTAGGGTCGCGCACCAAAGTAAGCACACCAGGTAAAATTGCCACCACACTGGCGGCAAAAACCCCACCAAACAGCGCCAAGGCGGTTAAACGCCAACGCAAATTGCGCCGTCCTTCAAGCCAAACTTCTCTAATTGCAAAAACAAAGGCAAAACGCAAAAAGGTAATCACCATCAAGGCT
>JANNEE010000750.1:0-2059 GCA_031388325.1 Deinococcales bacterium | reverse complement strand
CAAAATCGCATTTGCAGACTGGTTTGGGGTTTAAAGACCTCAATCGCAGTTTGCACCCCAAGCGGTACAAGAACCCCGATTTGCACACCAAACAATTTCTGCTCGAGACCAAGCGTAAGTTGAAATCGCCAGCCACCAGCCCCAAAAAACCTGCTTGCATCACCTGTCGGAATACCTAGGGTGGTTCGCACCCAGAACGGCTCGAGATTGTACGCCCAAGAAAGCAGCGCGTCACCGATGCCAAAGCGTGTACCACTGACTATTTTGCTTTCGCCAGTGGCTAAACTGTAGCGAATTTCAGAGAGCGGCGGCTCGGGGCTAAAACCAACTCCCAACCAACGATGAATCACGTTCAGCACTGGGTCTAGGATGCCGCCCCAAGCAAAATGCAAGGGAATCGAAGCACTAAATTCACCAATTGGACTCGAGGCGCGAATGCCAATTTTGGCTGTCCAGACCTCAACATCGGTGTTTATTTCGCCCCAAGTTCCAGTGTTATAACTCAGGTAATTGGCAATCCGAAAACCAGCGTCTATGGCACAACCTTTTACTGGGGCAGTACCGAGCGGTAAAAAATAACCATCCCAAGGGGCTGCCCAAGTGTCTCGAGTCTGCGCCGAAGCACTCGAGAACAGTAATACAAGCAGCAGCACCAAGTATTTCATTAGGTCAAAACAGCTTTTAACCATTCTATATTGCGGGCTGCACTGCCCATCGGGTCTGGACTGTGGTCTTGTTCGACAATCAGCCATTCGGACGGGGTTTGTTTGGCAACTTGAAGGACATCTTGGAGTGGCACAGTTCCAGCCCCAAGCTCGACAGTTTGCCAAGCCTCGCCCTCGAGCAAAACATCTTTAATGTGCAGTAAATGGGCTTTTTGACTGTACTGCTCGAGGAAAACGGCTGGATTTTGTCCGCCAGCATGAACCCAAGCCACATCTATTTCGCCATTTGTCAGCAATAAAATTTGCTCCATTACCGAGTTATCGCCCAAAGTTTGACGGATTTCATGGTCGTGATTATGATAAGCAAAACGCAAGTTGGCTTGCTGAGCTTTTTGGGCAATGTCAGATAATCCGTTTAAAATTTCTTGCCAGCCGAGTGTTTCAGACGGCATACTCCATGCACAGACCAAAAAGTCTGTGCCAATCTCTTTAGTGCGCCCAGCGCAAGCTGCAAAATCAGAGCGTAGTTGGTCAAAAGTAAAATGATGGGCAATTGGCACTAAACCAGTTTTCTCAAGCATGACTTTGGTATCAGCACTCGAGTGATGCTCTCCGAACAATTCAACCCCAGAGTAACCCATTTGTTTAACTTGTTGCAGGGTTGCCAAGTAGTCTAAGCCAAGGGAATCACGGATGCTGTACAGTTGTAAACCTATTTTCATAATGACCTCTTTGACTACACTTTACCCTGAACATCCAAAATCTGCACATTGTGAACCGAACCAAGACGGTTTTCTGGGCGCAGATTGACCACACCATCTTCGAGAATTTTAGGCGATTTGGCACTAGCCCGAAGCCCCGAAATAAGTGCTGCCAAAGACCTCGCCCACGGGATTTTTAGAAAGAACTTGCCAAGTTTCCAGTGTTCTACAATTAAAACGTCACCAGCCCCAATACTGGTTAATTCGATAAAGCCAAAAACATGTTTCTCGAGATGCGTACCTTCAGAACGCGAACCACGCACCGCTAAGGATTTTTTGTAGACTCCGGTGCCAATCATTAAACGAACATGCCTGTCCGTGACCAAAATCGCGGCTGCGCCAGCACTGGCAAATTCGCCTTTGGCATTGACATCGTGGTAAATCGTACCGACGCGGTGGGCGAACCAGTTTTCGGACGGCTCGAGTTTCCAAGCGAGGTCATAAACCGTTGGCGGCATGGTTTCATGTCCAAGAATACTGATTTCGGCTTGATTATTTGGGAATTCACAACGTCCCAAGAAGTATGCCGTGATGCTTTGCGAAAGTATCTCATCTTGTGAGAGTTCAAAATGACCAACAGGAGGGAGTTTTTCAAGCCGCATTATCCATTACCTGAATGACTGAATTTTCATG
>JANNEE010000738.1:0-1902 GCA_031388325.1 Deinococcales bacterium | reverse complement strand
CAAGGTATGACGCAGTTTTTCTATTATCTCGGCTCGAGACACGTTTTTTAAGGCAAATTCAGAATCGCGGTCACGCACAAAATTTGTACCGCCAAGTTTCACACCAATAAAATGATTCAAGTTGCCAATTAAATGCAAGGCTAAATTCCCGCCAGAGTTTTTAATTTCGCCAGACACGCGCCAAAGACTTTCTTCGTTTGGGTATGCCTCGAGTTCTGAAATTAGTTTTTCTAAGTCACGACGATACAGTTTTAAGAGTTCTGAGGTCATAATTTTAGTATACTACTTGCGGTAAGCCCAACTGGTGAATCGTGTCTCGAGCAGCGCAAAAACTATTTGAGGTAACGATCAAAAAACGCCACACTGCGCCGCATGGCGGTGCTAAAACTCTGGGTTAAATTATGGTCGGTGCGCGGATAAGCATACAGTTCAACCACACTACCGACTTTTTTAAGCTGACCAGACAGTGTTCTCGAGAATGCAACTGGCACAACATCGTCGGTGATTCCATGATGCAACTGAATCGGTGCGATTGGGGCAGTGATAAATGTATTGGCACTGAGGGCATTCCAAAAATCTGGATTTTCTTTGGGGCTGCCAAATTTCTTATAAATTGCCTCGCGCTCGAGAGCATAACGCCTGTAGCGCAGGTTTTCAGCCGTGCCTCTCGAGTTCCAAAAGTTAATAATGTCCAAATGTGGCGCAACCACACCGCCCCAAATCACAGCCGCTTTTGCCCTAGAACCCAGCACCAAAGCCCGAAGCGATAAGTACCCACCCATCGAATGTCCCCACAATCCGACTTTACTTGGGTTGACTTGGGGCAGTTTTTTGATGCTTGAAACTGCATTCATCACATCTATGGTGTAATCTGGCGCAGAATAGGCGCTCGAGGGCTTGCCACCTGAAAAACCATGCCCACGGTAATCTGGCTTAAAAACGATGTAGCCATTTTTGGCAAAACCCGCTTGGTATGCCACGTATTTTTCGGTGGTGCGGTACTGCTCTGGAGGGATATAGCCATGATTAAAAACGACCACAGGAAAACCAGTTTTGGAGGCTTTGGCTTTTGGAATGGTCAGCAGCGCCAGTATTTTAATGCCATCAGATTTGTACGAAGCCACCCATTGGCGGTAATTGACTCCATCAGTAAGCCGCTTTTCAAAGGTGATGCTGCTGCCAGAATATGCCCGTGCTTGCAGCGCGACAATGCTGTTTGGGCTGGTGCTGGGGTCGGGGAATTCTTTAGCCGCCAAAACCACACCCGACAGGGCTAGGACAAAAAGCATCGGTTTCATTGTCAGATTATGCGTGTAGACTCGAGAAACCACAAGCAAAAAAATTACATTAACTTTGCAATCTGGGCTGCTGCTTAGGTTGGCTCAAAGACATAAGTATCTATGGTTATTTTTGTGCTAGGAATTTCATTTGTTAAATCGGTGTTGTCGAGAGCCAAAGCCAAACCAGCCAAGCTCGAGATTTTCCAATTCTTGCGCTTTAGACTTAAAACACGCTGCTCGAGGATTTCTGGTGGACAAAAGAGTTTTACAAACACGACCTCTCCCCCATTTTGTTTAATTGCTTCTTGATAACGCCGAACTTGTTGGAAAATACCAGTTTCAATTTCAACAATGGTAAAACTCGAGATGTACAATCGGTTCATTGGTTACGAAAAACACCAGCTTCGCACCTTGGCATCAGGCGTTTTTCTTTGCAATTCAAGAAATGCTCGAGGATTTGTTCTGACACAAGTCTTTGAGCTTCTGGAACAAGGTTTGCTCGGGCAGTCTTGAGCCAAGTTTTTAGGTTTGGGTTCATGCGCGTAACCTCCGAATAGTTTTAATGGTCAGTGGCAGTTGACGAGCCTTCAAACCGGCGCGCCGCGCGCGGCTCGGTCGTTGC
>JANNEE010000722.1:0-8086 GCA_031388325.1 Deinococcales bacterium | reverse complement strand
TTCGCTTTTTGCCTTTCGCCTCTTTTTGTTCTAAGCTCAGTCTATGGAAGGTCAGCATCTCGTGGAAATTTCGGCGGAAGTGGTTTACTCCCCTGCCCATTCAACCGAAACCCGTTTGGTTTATGTGTACTTTATTACGATGCACAATTGTGGAATACAAAGCGCTCAGTTACTGCGACGACACTTTTTTATTAGGGATGCCCAAGGTTTTGAACAAGAAATCGAAGGCGAGGGTGTGGGTGGCGAACAACCAATCATTGCTGTCGGGCAGACATATCGCTATCACAGCATTGTTCCAATTCAAAATCCGCCGGGTTCAATGCGCGGCTATTACACTTTTATTGCGGCTGATGGCGCGATTTTTCAAGCTGAACTGCCGCTTTTTATGTTGTACGAACCGCCGGGGTTTATTTCGCAAAGTTTACCCAATCTCGAGCCGAGCAGTGAACGAGTTTTGAATTAGACCTGTAATACTATTGGCAAGAACGTGCTGCTCGAGCCACTTGTCATTGTAGCAAAACCATAGACTCGAGCCATGACTCACCCAAAACTGCCCTTGTCTTCTCGAGTCAGGTGTGATACCGTCTTCCCTCGCGGGAGTAAGGGTACGCACCTTTGGCGTGGCTCGAGCTTGCCGGACTTAAAAAAAAGAGGTATTACACATGTCATTTTTACCACCCGAAAAAACCAAAGTGATTAAGGATTACGCCACCTTCGAGGGCGACACAGGCAGCACCCAAGTTCAAATTGCTGTTCTGACGCACCGAATTAACAACTTGTCGAGCCACTTAAATGGCAATAAAAAAGACAAGCACGGTCAACGTGGTTTGCAACTTCTTGTCGGTCAACGCAATCGTTTATCGCGTTATATGCGCGAGAACAGCCCAGAAGCCTACAAGAAACTGATTGAACGCCTTGGTTTACGTCGTTAGGATACTATTGGTCTAAAAGGGCAAGCACAAAGTTTGCCCTTTTTTGTTTCTCGAGACCTTAGAATGCGAAGGTGTACATTTACCGTTTGCTTGGAACGCTCGAGAATTTAGATGCGATTACCCCAGACCTCTGGGACGCTGGCTGTCAGGGTTTGACCGAAGATGATGGTTCGGTGCTGGCTTTTTTTGAGGCGCAAATTTCTTTGCCTTTTGCTGGTACATGGACAAAAGCCGATGATACCGATTGGATAGCCGCATATCGGGCGAGTGTACTGCCTGTAACAATAGGTGATGTAACCATTACCCCGCCGTGGCTCGAGCCTTCTGGGGTTGGGAAGGTGCAGTTGTTGCTTGAACCGGGGTTGGCATTTGGGACAGGTCAGCATCAAACAACCCATATGGCGATTCTTGCATTGCAGGGCATACCACTCGAGGGCAAAAAAGTCTTAGATGTTGGTGCGGGTACGGGGATTCTGGCAATGGTAGCCGCTAAACTTGGGGCAGAGGCTTTTGGTGTGGACAATGATGCCAGTACCCTAAGAGTGGCGCTCGAGAATGCTGTGCAGAATAATGTGCAGATAAATTTCAAAGCTGGCGTTCTCGAGGATATGTTGCCGTTTGCGCTGTTTGATGTGGTCGTGGCAAATTTATTTGCCGAGCTTCACGCGATGCTTATGTCGCAGTATAAATCAGCTTTGGCAAAGGATGGGCGTTTAATTTTAACGGGCATTTTAGCGGGAACTGAACAAGCCGATGCGGCTGAACAAATCACTTGGGACACTTCGAGTGGGCGCGAGAACTTGGTTTTAGGTGCATTATTTGAGCATGGTTTTAAGCTGTTACGGCGTGAGCAAATGGCGGATTGGGTGCTACTCGAGGCGGTCTTATGATTGATATTACGCGCCGAATCTCAAATTCTAGTCCGAATTGGATTGGTGATACGCCAGTTTCGTATTCTGTGCCAGTTAAAATTGCGGATGGTGCGCCTGTCAATGTTGGGGCAATAAGCATGAGTACCCACACTGGAACGCATGTGGATGCGCCTTGGCATTATCTGGACAGTGGCTTAAAACTCCATGAAATTCCGCTCAAAACGTGGGTTGGGGAATGTATCGTGGTCAACGCGGTTGGGGCGACTGAATTGATCCCAAGTTTGCTCGAGAATACCGATTTAACTGGGATTACCAAGGTCTTATTCTATACTGGGCAACCAAATGCGTGGCAGTCCTTTCCGCTCGAGTGGGCGGTGGTCAGCCCAAGTTTACCGCTGTTTTTGGCGCAACACGGAATTGATTTAATCGGTACAGACGCACCAAGTGCTGATACCCTGACCAGCACCGATTTACCCGGTCATGCGGCATTGGCTAAAAGCGGGGTTTGTATTCTCGAGAGTTTAGCCTTGGCGGGTGTTCAAGCTGGGCGGTATCGTTTGGTCTGTTTGCCACTGAACTTAGAGGGTGCAGATGGCGCTCCAGCGCGTTGTATTCTCGAGTGAGATGTATCGTATTCTCGAGTGAGTGGAATTGTAATTCTCGAGTGAGATGTATCGTGTTCTCGAGTGAGGGCTTGTGATGACTGTTCAATTATTTCGTTCTAATCCGTATTTGGTTTCTTTTGAATCTGTGGTTACCGAGGTTCGTGAGGGGGCGGTTTGTTTATCCGAAACGGCGTTCTACCCCGGTGGTGGTGGGCAAGTTTATGACCTTGGCACACTTAATGGTGTACCTGTACAAAAAACCAGTCTCGAGGAAGGAAAAATTTGGCATCATTTGGATACCGATTTAAGTCTTGGCACAGAGGTGCATGGTCAGCTTGATTGGGTGCGGCGTTTTGACGCGATGCAGCAGCACACGGGCGAGCATTTGCTTGGACAGGCTTTTTTTCGTCTTGGTTTCCATGTTCTAGCGGTCAATATGGAACACTCGGTTTGTACTTTGGATTTAACTGAGGTAACAACTTGGGAAATGGCAATGCAAGCCGAAAAGATAGTTAATGACGCGATTGTGGCGGCGCTGCCAATTAGTACATATGAAGTACCAGACTCGGAAATTCACACCGTTCCGTTGCGCCGCACTCCAAAAGTGCAGGGTTTAATTCGGGTGGTGCAGATTGGCGATTTTGATTACACGGCTTGTGGTGGAACACACACCAGTAAAAGCAGCGAAGTCGGACTTCTTAAAATCCTGAAAATTGAACGGATTAAAGGCAGCGCAACCCGAATTTATTTTAATTGCGGGGTACGCTTACTCGAGGATTACCGTCTCAAACACGATTTTGTGGCTTCTTTGGGTTTGCGTTTCTCGAGTGGTTTGGATTCCGTACCTGAACGCACTGTGGCAGCCTTGAATGAACTCGGGGCTTGCAAACTGGAAATTTCGCAATTGCGGACTCAACTTGCAGCCCGGATTGCCTCGAGTTTTCTGCGTGGTGTGGTGGTGCATATGCTAGACGATGCGACGTTGTTGCCAGAGCTTACCAAAGCCTGTATTTTGCGTGAAAATCTGATTGCTATTTTGGGAGCAGTGGATGGTTCAAAGGCACTTTTGGCAGTGACTTGTGGGCGCAACACCAAAACCAAAGCGCGGGATATTCTCATCTCTGGCTTGCCGTTTATTGATGGTAAAGGCGGCGGAAAACCAGATTTAGCCCAAGGGAGCGGCTTAAAAACGACTGGCTTAGAAGCGGCACTCGAGGCGATGCGGGCTTCTGCCCTCGAGACGATGCAATAGGTCGTGTGAAATTGAAAATACCCGAGAAATCCGTCTGAGACACCAGTGGCTAATGGTTAGTGGCTTTGGTCTGCACAAAAATCATATCGGTGGCTTTGAACTCGAGTCGAAGTTCTTGCCCATTGATTTGCCATGTGCCTTCAAGTTGGGCGGTGCTTTCGCCAGCCCCAGCGTATAAGGTCAGTAATAACTTGCCACTGGCATGGCTCTCGATCATACCGCTCATGATTTTACTGCCAGCCGTGATTTTCACCCGTTGGTCTGGAGTAACCACAAAACTTGTCCACGATTGACGCGCCGAGGCTGCACTCCAAGCCCCCAATAAAAAATTATTGAGTTGCGGTTCAGCCCGCCAGACCTTAGAAGGATTAGGGAGTTGGTCAGTTGAATTTGGGTTAATGCGAGCCATGTGGTGACAATACTCCCTTTAGTGTACGGTTGTGACCAATCCAAAGTTTGGTTGTAGGAAAAGGTTTAATACGTAAAGCCAAATTGTACCACAATTTGAAAAAGTTTAAGGCATAATAGAAACCATGCAAGTTTCAAAACCACTTTCTTCTGACCGTGATGCTTTACAAACAATCATGGCATTGTGTTCAACAGTTTTTATACCCGATGGTGTGGCGCTTTATGTGGTGGCAGGAACTTCGATGCAGCGTGTGCTGGCAGAAGGTATGGCTTTAGAGATTGCCACCAGTTTTGATAAAGGGGTGGATGTCCCCGGACGGGTCTGGGCAAGTGCCGAGCCTTTGGTGGTACAACAATACCTGCATTGGTCAGAACGCACGATTCAACAAGTCGTTTCGGTGGTGGCGGCAGTGCCAGTGATTTTAGAAAACACCGTCGCAGGGGTTTTGATGCTGATGTACCGCCAAGCGGTGCAACTGACCCCAGCCCAAGTGATTCAACTCGAGCGTTTATCGGTGTTGGTGGCTTCGACCTTAGAAAATGGTTTTTTACGCCAGCAATCTAAAAAACAAACCCAAGCTCGAGCCGAGGATAAAGCCGCCCTATCCGAATTCGACCAGCGCTTACAACTCTTTGAATCGGCGGTGCTGAATGCCGATGAGAGTGTTTTAATCAGTGAAATCGCTGTCCCAGACGATGGCAACGAACAGAATTCAAAAATTATCTTTGTCAATGCAGCTTTTTCTAATCTGATGGGCTTTTCGCCCCAAGAATCACTTGGGCAGACGGCTGGTTTACTACGAGGGGCTTATGGTGATACCGATTTGTACCACCGTGCCAAAGCCGATTTGCGACTTGGTAAATCGGTTGATTTGGAAACGATTGAATATAAAAAAGATGGCACACCGCTTTGGGTGCAGCTTTCGATAGTGCCGATTCGCAACGAACTAGGGGTGATTACCAATCGTGTTTCGTGGCGGCGCGATATTACCGAACGCAAAAGCAACGAACTTCTGGAGGCATACCGCAATCGGGTTCTCGAGTTGGCGCTGCGTGGTGCGCCCCTCAACGAAACGCTGCAAACTTTAACGGGCTTACTCGAGAAGATTTTTGCAGGGTCAACGGCGGGTGTTTTTATGCGTAAAGCCGAGCGTTTGGTTTTACAAGTCGCTCCCAATTGGCGACCACTGGTGCGTTCGCTGCTGGATGGTGTACCAATTGGTTTAGGGCATGGGACGGCTTCTTATGCGATTCTGGAGGCTGTGCCAGCCGTGGTTGAAGCGATTCAAGACGATCCGCGTTGGATCAATATGGATAGGGCAATGCTGATGAGTGGGGTGGCGAGTTCTTGGGCAGTCCCGATTTCTTCAGCAGACGGCGCAGTGATTGGGGCGCTTGAACTGCATTTTTCACGCAGCAGTGCGCCAACCCCCAGTCAACTCGAGCATTTTGAAAATGTGGCACGTTTAGCCACCTTGGTGATTGAACGCAGTACCTTGATTGATCGTTTAGATGACCAAGCCAGTACCGATACCCTGACCAAATTACCGAATCGTTACGGGGTCGAGCGTCACCTTGAGGGTGCCTTAAAAGTGGCGTTGCAACGCGGCTGGAAATTGGCGGTGCTACAAATAGATTTAGATGGTTTTAGGCGAATCAACGACACCCTTGGACATGAGGTCGGCGATGAGGTGCTGCGAACCGTGACCGACCGTTGGCGTACTATTTTGCCGTCTCGGGATATGTTGGCGCGTCCGGGTGGCGACGAGTTTACTTTGGTGGTGCATCATTTAGAACAAGTCTTGGAAGCCGAAGCCTTGGCAAAAGAAATGCTCAAAGCCTTGTCTTATCCGCTTTCGCTTCGGGGTGTGGAACTTTTTTTATCCGCCAGTATTGGGGCAGCCATTTATCCAGACGACGGCACAAGTGCCACGATTCTACTGCGAAACGCCGACACCGCCATGAATGGGGTCAAACGCAGTGGTAAAAGTAATTTTAGACGTTTTGACCCCGCCATGAACAGCCTTGCCAAAGAACGCTTAAACACCGAAGTGTCCTTGCGCCGTGCGCTTGAACGCAACGAATTTGTGGTGCGCTATCAACCGCAAGTCAATGCCGCCCAACAAGTGATTGTGGTCGAGGCGCTGCTCTATTGGCAGCACCCGCAAGAAGGCTTGGTTGCACCGGGGCGGTTTTTACCGGTGGCACTCGAGTCTGGCTTGATTGTGCCAATGGGTGAATGGATTTTACGCAAAGCCTGCCAAGAAGTTGGTCAATGGCGGCGTGACGGCTTAAATGTGGCTTTGGCAGTCAACATAGATGTGCAGCAGTTAATGCGGGCAGATTTTTCGGATACGGTATCAAAGGTGCTGCGAGAAACCAATTTTGACCCAAAAGCGCTTGAACTAGAAGTCACCGAAAGTGCTTTGATGAATGATACAGCCCTTGCTGCCGAGCGTTTACAGAGTTTACAAGCCCAAGGGATTCAAACCGCGATTGATGACTTTGGAACGGGCTACTCGAGCCTAGCCTATTTACAAAAACTGCCAGTCAATTCCTTAAAAATTGACCGCAGTTTTGTTTCGCATCTCGAGCCGGGTGATTCTGGTTGGTCTTTGGTTAAACTGATTGTTTTGTTGGCACGGCATGTCGGGATGAGCGTCGTGGCGGAAGGCGTGGAGACAAGGGCGCAGTTTTTGGCGTTGCGGGATTTAGCGGTCGATCGTTCGCAAGGCTATTATTTTTCCAAACCTGTGGCAGCCATGGATTTATTGGGGCGCTTAAAAGCCCCGCGTAGCCCAACATCTTCGATTGACTAGGCGGTCTCATCTGGCATTAACCAAACAAACGTTTGCAAGGGGTGTATAATCCTCCACCGAAGCACAACTTAAGAACCTCGAGGCAGTTTTGAGGATTTGTTACGCCCCACGGAGGAGACATGAACCAACACGAGCCGCAAGCTCGAAGCGAACCCCAAACCGAGGACTTAAACCTCTGGCACGCCTTTATTGACCAAATCGAAACCACCCAAAACTACTTTAGAGCCAGTTCAGAAACCCTCGAGTATCTGCGTCACCCTAAACGCATGGTCACGGTTTCCGTACCCGCCCGTATGGACGATGGTTCGGTGCGTTTTTTTACGGGCTACCGAGTCCAACACAGCATTTCACGCGGACCCTCGAAGGGCGGAATCCGTTACCGGGCGGGCTTAAACTTAGACGAAGTACGCGGCTTAGCCGCCGCCATGACAATCAAATGTGCGGTTATGAACCTGCCATTTGGCGGTGCAAAAGGCGGTATAGACGTAGACCCAAAAACCCTTTCAAAACCTGAAATTGAACGCATGACAAGGCGCTACACCTCCGAATTGGTAGATTTAATCGGACCTGACAAAGACATTCCAGCCCCAGACACTGGCACAAACGAACAGGTGATGGCATGGATTATGGACACCTTTAGCCAAAACAAAGGCAGTACCGTGACGGGTGTGGTAACTGGCAAACCTGTGGCACTTGGCGGCAGCATCGGCAGGGTCGAAGCGGCTGGTCGCGGCATTGCTTACAGCATCTTTGGCGTAGCAGTGCGCGAAAACATCAACTTAGAAAAAGCCAGTGCCGCGATTCAAGGTTTTGGCATGGTTGGGCGTTATGCTGCCCTGGGCTTATATGAACGCGGTGTGCGAATTGTGGCGGTCTCGGACTCGAGTGGCGCGATTTACGCCCATGACGGCTTTGATATTCCAGCCCTGCTCGAGTACAAAAATCAGCACGGCACAATCATTGGGTTTAATGGCGCAAAACGCATAGACCATGAATCGCTTTTAACTCTGCCCGTAGATATTTTAGTTCCAGCCGTGCGTGAAGGCGCAATTCATGCTGGTAACGCCGCCAAAGTCGAAGCCCAAATTATTGCCGAAGGCGCAAATCATGCCATCACCAGACAAGCCGATACCATTCTCGAGCGCGAGGGACGGGTGATTATCCCCGATTACTTAGCCAATTCGGGTGGTGTAACCGT
>JANNEE010000695.1:0-2493 GCA_031388325.1 Deinococcales bacterium | reverse complement strand
GCGACTTCCGCCAAAAAGCGAGCGGTAACTTTTTCGGCAAAGGCGTGATCGAAGCGGCGATGTGGGCGCTCGATAACTTCGCCAAGCGACTACCCGGCGCGACGGGCAACCACTACGGCAACCAGCCCCTTAACGATTATCTCGAGCGTTTTACGCCAATCAGTTTCTTTCATAATCTTATTCTACGCGGTTTTAGAGTAAAAAGTTGCATTAGGAGGAGCGCGAAACCATAAAGACCAAAATCCCAAGAATCGCTTCGAGTTCCGAGATGGTGTATTCACGTAAGTCAAGGGTGACTATTGTTCCCTCGAGTTGTAAAAAACGCCAATCTGTACCACTTGAAACCACCCCAAAAATCTTTTCTCGAGGTTGATTGCGTTGTTCATTAAATTTTTGAGCCGCAACCATTTCGGCAATACACTGGGCAATTCCTCCAGCTAGGTCTTCGCGTTTTGCCTCCACAAGCATAATCACAGGAGCTTGCACTTCGATCAGTAATGGGTTTTGACTGATTAAAAAGTCGCAATAACCGTGTAATCCAAGTTTTTTATCAACATTAAAGGCGACTCCGGAAAAAACCGCAATTTGCTGCTCGAGAATTTCACGTACTTCAACCAAAACTTGGGCAATCAGAAGCTCAGAACGGGCTTTTTCTGTACCCTTGCCAAAGACAAGTGGCAAGTTGCGTTTCAGGACAGCGTGAAGCAAATCACTGGCGGTTTGAGGCGCGATACTCGAGAATAAATCTGGGTGCTGAACAACCGAGATTCCAAATCGTTGCACCAGTAACTCGAGGGTAAAACCTTCGTAAGACATGATGAAAGCCTAGCATATCAGTTTGAGAATACTTTAATCACTCGAAGCTTTATAGAGCCTCCGAAAGAATGCCATTTCATCGTTGGTAACAGGACAGACACAAGGGTCTGTCCCTACAGTCATGGCATCGAAGATGCGTCAGGTAGGGGCGAACCCCCGTGTTCGCCCTGTTTTTCCATTTACGCATTTAACGAAAATTTCTAAGAACTTCAGACCTTTTGGAGGCTCTAGAGGCTTTATGGATGCTGATGACACTTACGAACACAGCACAAATTTGTGTTAGGCAAATGATTATTTAACCACATCAATCAGCGCTTGCCCTGCACCGTGTTGCTTGGAGTCTACAGCATAGGTGTTTGGGTTGCTGTTGGGTGTTGTGTCTGGCAGACTGGTCAAAGACCGACCGACATTACCCGCGTCTTGACCACCAAATACCTTAAATTGCACCAATAAATCACCAAGCGTAACTTCATAAAGATTTAAGGTATAGGTTGTCACCAACGCCAAAACCCGACTGCGCCCAACAGGTTCAGAAGCGGCAATTCTAAAATTCCCAACTCGAGGACTGGGGACAGAAATGGTTTCATCGGGACTCACTTGGTTGACCTGACTGAATTTATTGGGAAACAACAACACCAAATTGCCATCAGGACCCAAATCAAAAAGATGCAGATACCCAGCTTTACTCGAAATGACATCAATCACAAGTGGTTCACCAACTCGTAAAGTGGTTCTCGAGACCCGCACTTCGACTCGGAAAGCACTTTTGTTAAGGATTCGGTTCAGTAAGTCATCGGTGCTGGTGGCTGCATTTGGTTCGCCATTGTACGGCGGCGGGGCTGGATTGACAGGCGGGGCTGGTGGCGTAGGAAGTACAGAAGGAGGCGGCGAAACAACATCCACCCGTCCAAAACTATTTAAGGTTCTCGATAACCATTTGCTAGGACCAAAAAGTTGTGGAACAGGAGCAACGTAGCGTTGTCCAGCGTATTGTCTCATGGCGGTTGCCATCAGGTCACGCAATTGCAACAAAGACAATGGCTCATTGGAACTTTGCAAAGCCCCAAGTAAAGAACGGGTGAACCAACTTCCGTTATCCGAAGAATACCCGACTTCGTTTTCTCCGGCGGCGGTTAGACCAATGGTACGTCCTTCGCGTTGATCAATTGGCGAGATATTATCGGTCGGACGTTCATTTAAGTTACTGGCTTTGCCACAAACCAGACCTTGGCTGCTGAGGGTCATGGGAAAAGCCTCTCTATTATTTTGCACCAAACCCCGATACGCCCCGCCACTAAAGCAACTATCCAACAAGAACATCAATTCTTTAGCGGGGATGGCTTGAATCAAACGGGTGATGGTATCGTCGCGTAAGTAACCACCATCGTAAGTATAAAAGGTTTCATCGCAACCATCGGGTTCATCGCCATTATCGTCTTGGATTTGCGTACCATGACCAAAATAATATAAAAAAGCTCGGTCAGTCGAACTTGTCCCACCAATCAACCAATCCGTGATACTGGCTTCTATACCAGCGCTGGTGGCTTGGGCATTGGTGATTACTCGAATCTGACCAGCCGAAAAACCAAGCCGTTCTTGGACAATTTGGGTGATGATTTTAAGACTAGGCTCGAGACCGGGTAAATCGTGTTTGGATTCTGCGTAACTGCCCAAACC
>JANNEE010000680.1:0-2514 GCA_031388325.1 Deinococcales bacterium | reverse complement strand
CTGTGAGAAAATACTACGAAAAAACATCGTCCTGTAGGTCTCCCTGTGAGAAAATACGATCTGAAATTTTCAAATCGGGAAGTTATTTCAGGACAAATCCTTAGGATAAATTGCTGATAAATTTGTGCCAACCGCTCGAGGCTTCGGGCAGTGCGTCGCGTTCGGTTTCAAACTGTAAAACACCATTGGCATAAGCCCGTACCACCAACTGATGTGGACCTGCGGCGGGTGTCCAAGCGATACGCCACTGTGTCCAAGCGTAGGGCGAACGGCGTGGTAGTAATTCGGCATCACGCCAAACCAGACCACCATCGCTCGAGACTTCAACTCGGGTGATTGGGGTATTTCCAGCAAAGGCAATTCCAGAAATTTCTTTAATCATCTCGGCTTTCAAAAAACCTGCGTTTTCGCTTGGGCTGTCTATCCGACTCATGGTTTGGGCATACGCCTCTTTGCTCCAGCCACGTTCGACCCAATAACCAGCTTGGTCGGTAGCCGCCAGTTCAATGCCAGTAATCCAACGCGGTTGCTTCATCCCGAGCCGCCCGGGAATAATTACCCGCAACGGAAAACCATGCTTCTGCGATAAAGGCTCGTAATTCATTGCATACACCAAAATCACATCCTGCTCGAGGGCGGCTTGCAGTGGCAGCGATTCGGTGTACCCATCAGCCGCCCGCCAGAGTAGATACCTTGCTTCTTTTTCGATGCCAAGCTCGAGCAGCAATTCGCCTAAAGAACAGCCAGTCCAAATGGCATTGCCAATTAAGCCACCGCCAACGGCATTGGAAATACAGACCATCGTGGCTTCTAAGTCTTGAGCCGAACGGCTTTTAAGGTCTTCAAGCGAATAGATTTTTTTGCTTTTGACCAAGCCTTTAATCTCGAGTTGCCAGTTTTTGGCTTCAAGTTTAGGGTCAAAGGCTTCAAGGTTTTTAGAAATACTGTAAAAATCCGCTTGGGCAGTGATTCCACTCGGCAGTTTGCTATTGCCAGCCACTGTTTTTGCTAGGCTTGGGGTCGAACTTGGCAAGAGGCTACGAACTAAAGCGGCAGCCCCACCAAAAACCAGTGTGCTACTGCCAAGACTGAGCCACTTTAGACTGCTTCGCCGTGAATCAGAAAAACCCATTGCTTTAGACTCGAGTACGCTCTGAATCCCAAAGTAAACCAGCGCGGTTGGAACAGCCACCCAGAACGGCACAAGCCACAGACAAACAGCCAACACCACCAGACTGGCAACGGGAGGTGCGCCAACTACCCCCAAAGCACTGAGCAACACCAACCACAGCCCAAGGCTACCAGCAAAAGCAAAGACCTTGCCACCCGCCCCGTAACCAAGAAAACGATGAATAATTTGAAACATTTCTGGGATGCCCAAAAATTGGCTTAAGCGATTAAATAATTCCTGCAATGGAAATGGCACATTCAGAAGTAGGCGTGCCAACAACCCCAAGGCAGTAATAATGACAACTGCATTAAAACCACGTAACCAAGCTGCCAAATTCCAAGTCAGTCTCATACTTAAGCTATACGCAAAGACTGGCGCTTTTGGACTTGAGACGGATTCAGACTCGAGTCCACATCCAAAAGAATTTCTTGGCTCGTAAATCTGATTAAGAATGGAACATATCCGTTCAAACTCTTGGAGGATTTATGAAAAAAGTAATGTTTTTAGCCGCCCTTGGTGCAGCAACCGTTTCGTTGGGATTGGCAAACCAAATGCAAAAAGTTGGTTATGTGCGGGTCGTTCACGCTATTTCCGATGCCCCAGCCGTAGATGTCTACTTAAAAGGGATGGACGGTATGGAAATTAAAACGGTGGACGGCGCACCGTACACTGGTGTGACCCCATACGGCGATGTTCCAGTTGGTAAGTACGATGTGACCGTAACAGTTGCCAAGGATAAAGCGGCTGTCTTGTTCAAAGTACCGGGTTTTGAAGTCAAAGCCTCAACTTACACCACGGTTGCCGCCGTCAATTTGGCAGCCGACCGCGCCCTAGAAGTTTTTAAGGATCGCGTTCCTAACCGCAACAAAGACAAAGCCCAAATCACGGTTTATCACTTGTCGTACAAATCACCAAACGTAGACGCATTAGCTGTAGATATGAACAATGCCAAAGTGATCAATAACTTGATGTACCGTAAAAGCCAAACGGTTTTGGTTAGCCCAATGGGTGTTAATTTGAATATCGTTCCAGCCAAGGCAATGACCCCAGTGGTTTATAACCTCAAAGGCATTAGCGTAGCGGGCGGTAAGTCGTACAGTGTATTTGCACTTGGCTTACTTGACGGTAAAGATGCAGCCGCCTTTAAGCTCCAACCCAACGAAGATAAAGTGGTTAAAGGCTCGATGGGTTTTGGCAGTAAATAAACCCAAAAAGTCCGAAACAGTACAACCCCCTCGAGTTTTGAGGGGGTTTTATACAAATTTACCGTTCTCCTGAAAAACCGTGCCATCGGTGGTGATTCTGCCGCTTTTTCGCATATCGAGAATTAAATCCCAATGCAA
>JANNEE010000595.1:0-3742 GCA_031388325.1 Deinococcales bacterium | reverse complement strand
CAAGTGGCAGGATATTTCGACCTTATAGAATTGACGCGTCAAAACCGAGAATTTAAAACCATTACAGGTTGGCTTGACGGTCAGCACCTTACCGTAATTTCAACGGGAATTGGTACAGACAATATTGACATTGTACGGAAGGCATCATTCAACAGAGAACCGAGGCTTTGGAAACCCCATGCACTGATTAGAACATCTCCCACGGCACGGCCCAGTGTTCCAGCTTCCGTCGCCAACAGTCCGACGTTGAACAGTCCTCGACTCCAGCTCTTGGGGATAGTCTTGCTCAACAAACTCATATTGGGCCCCTCGAGTGCGTTCGTACTCAAAAAGATGACGACACTGAATAAAACGTACTGAATCGCAGTGTAGCTTTCCGGTGGAGTGTACTGGATAATGCCACAGCACCCGAGGAGCATGGCAACTTCACATCCAAATATAAGGTCCCGGTCATCATGAGTCCTAGCCAGAAGAGCGGCACACTAAAGCCATCAAACGATAATAAGGTGGTCACATTGTCAATGAAGCTATACTGTCGTACCGCCGCGTAAATCCCAATTGGAATACCAATAAAAAGGGCAATGAAAAAGGCGGTTGCCGATAGGGTAATGGTATTGCCTAAGCGCTGCTCAAAAACAAAATTGGCGGCGGGTTCATAACCGTTTTCCCTAGATAAGCCAAAATCTAAGCGAACCGCTCGATTTAACCATTTACCGTACTGCACATACCAAGGCTGGTCTAAGCCGTACTCGCGGCGTAACCTCAGAATATCTTCTTGGGTTATTTTTGGGTTGGCTAGTCTGAGTTCATCTATAAAGTCGCCCGGTTGCAATTGAATTAAACCAAAAATTGCCATCGAGACTGCCAACAAAATCGGGACCATGGCGATAATCCGCCGAGATGCGTATAGGAACATACGCCATTTTACTCATAGATGGCTACCTTGTGTGGCAAAATTGCGCCGAAGTCCCTAAAAAGGCTAGATTGTATGGCATGACCCAGATATTAAGCGTCTCAACTCGAGCCGAACGCAAACAATGGATAGATTATCCGTACCAAAAGTACCGCCATCATCCGACTTGGGTTCCGCCAATGCTGATTCAAGAATGGGACGATACCGACCCAAAAAAGAACCCTTTTTATGACCATGCCGAGGTTGAACTTTTTATTGCATTGGACAACGGCAAAGTGGTTGGACGTATCGCCGCAATTCTTGATAAGAGCTTTAATCAGTACCGCAACGAAAACACAGTGTTGTTCTCGAGTTTAGAAGCTGATAATGCTGGTGTTTTTAAGGCACTGCTCGAGCAAGTCGAAAACTGGGCGCGGTCTCGAGGGGCGGATAATATCAAAGGTCCGAGTAAAATCGCTCAGAACGACATGCACGGTTTTTTGGTGGATAACTTTGATGACCCGCCCGCCGTCATGATGAATTACAATCTACCGGAGTACATTGCATGGTCAGAAGCGGCTGGCTATTCCAAATACGAAGATACCTTTGCTTGGAAAATGACTGTCGAACAAGGGTTGCCAGAACGGGTTGGGCGAATTGCTGAGCGCGTCAAAAAGAATTTAAGGGTGACTTTGCGTCCACTGAATTTTAAGAAAATGAACGAAGAAGTGGTTCATATCCGAAAAATCTATAACAGTGCTTGGAGTCGCAACCTTGGCTTTGTGCCGTGGACGGAAAGCGAGATAGACCACTTAAAAAAGCAACTCGGACAAGTCGCCGACCAACAAATTAGCTTTATGGCAGAAATAGATGGCAATCCCGTCGCCTTTAGTTTGGTCTTGCCAGACTTAAACCAAGCCCTGCCCGGAACGGGCGGTAAGCTCCTACCATTTGGTATTTTTAAGTTACAATTTTTTAAGTACACCCGAATGCGCCTTGTGGCACTGGGAATTTTAGACGAATACCACGGTAAAGGCTTAGATGCGCTGCTGTATGCCGAGTCATTCTGGCGCGGACAAAAAAAGTATTCCAGTGGCGAATTTGGCTGGACGCTCGAGAGCAACGACGGTATTAATAACGGTATGAAAGCCTTGGGTGCGATACCCTATAAAAGATACCGTATTTTCCAAAAGAAACTCTAAAGGCATGACCATGAGCCAACTTGAAGATGAAGCCGCCTTAAACGCAGCTTGGGCAATCCTCAAAAAACACCAGATACCAGATGGGTTACTTGGTGTGTTTTACCTCGAGACCCGAGAACATTTTGTGCTGCTTTTTGAGGAAGAGGGTTGTGAATATCAAGAATGGGTGTGGTTGGAAATCAAAAGCCTAACGAACCTGCCGCTCGAATTACTCGAGGAAGCCGCCCAGCGCTTAGTCAAACGCATTGCCATTACCCGCCGTCGGTTCATTGACCCACGCAAAAGCCTAAAGGCTTAAAGTCGCATTTCTTCCAGCACATCCCAATAGTTGGGAAAAGTTTTACTGGTGCATTTTGGGTCAAGAATGGTGACCCCAACTTGTTTTAAGCCAATTAAAGCAAAACTCATTGCCATGCGGTGGTCATCATAGGTTTGTACTCGAGCAGGGGAGACCCGCCCAGGGTGAATCAAAAAACCATCTTCTTCTTCAATGGCTTGAATACCAAGGCGCTGCAACTCTGTCACCACGGCTGCCACCCGGTCAGTTTCTTTGTTACGGATAAAACCAATCCCCGTAACTCGAGTTGGACTATCGGCAAAGACCGCCACCGCCGCTAAAGTTTGGGCGGTATCAGAAATTTGGCTCATGTCTATTGTCTCGAGTCCACGCAAGTGCAGTGTACCAACCACGGTGGTTTCGGATTCGGTCATCTGGACTGTGCAGCCCATCTGCTCGAGAATCCGCACAAAGGCTAAATCGCCCTGTAAGCTGCTTGAACCCAGTCCGGGAACCGTTACGCGCCCACCTGTAATGGCGGCGGCGGCAAACAAGTAACTGGCGGCACTGGCATCTGGCTCGACCAAATAAGCGGCTGGCTGGTAGCGGCTTGGTTTAACCACAAAACGCTCGAAATTATGATTCTCTAACCTCACCCCAAAGGCTTGCATGGCTTGGGCAGTGACCGCTAAGTACGGCTTAGAAACCAATTCGCCTTCGACAATCAGTTCCAAACCTTGTTCAAAATACGGAGCGCTGATTAGTAAACCACTTAAGTATTGGCTCGATAAATCCCCGCGTATTCGGACACTTCCGCCACGAATTCCATTTGCCACGACTCGAATCGGTGGGCAACCTGTGCCTTCTATACTCGAGACATCACCACCAATTTGATTGAGGGCATCAATTAATGGCTGGAGTGGACGTTGGCGCATCGCTTCGACACCATCAATCACATATTCGCTTTGTCCTAAAGCCACAAGTGGGGCTAAAAACCGAGCGCTTGTCCCAGAATTGCCAATAAAAAGCGGCTGGCTCGAGGCTTGGAGTTTGCCACCCGTACCATGCACTGTAAAACCCTGATTGGCTTTGTCCTCGAGAACCTGTACGCCCAATTGCCGCAGGGCTTGTGCCATGTATTTGGTGTCATCGCTAAAAAGCGCCCCAGCAATCTGACTCTCGCCCTGTGCCAAAGCCGCAATTGGCAGTACCCGATTGGTATAACTCTTCGAGCCGGGCGGGGCAATCGTGGCATGTACTGGTTTAGTAAACGGAACAATCTCGAGGGTATCTGATAACATCGCGTAGCTACAATAACAAATTGAACCTTGAGATGCACCCTGAACAAACCTTTTGCCTTTCGCCCTTTGC
>JANNEE010000585.1:0-7435 GCA_031388325.1 Deinococcales bacterium | reverse complement strand
GACCCGTTCCCAAACTCGAGTGCCTAAAAACCCGAGGTCATCGCTGGGCATGGCACTTAAATCGGCATAGTACGGGTTTAAGGTCGCAAAAGCGGCGGCTTGTCCAGCTTCGCGTAACCCATTGTAAATCGCCTCACCAATCCCGACTTCAAGTAAAGGCTTAATGGCTGCTGTTACTTCAAAACCACCAAGGTTTGGCGCAGCCCCACCAATTAAACACAGGGTTTTAGCATGGCTTTTATGGCTGGCAGCAAAATTGGCAGCGACCACTGCCCCTAGGCTCGAGCCAATCAGATGCACGGTTTCTAGGTTGAGTCCCTCGAGTAATTCAAGTATCACGTCTGTAAAACCACCAAGGCTACTAATTCTGGTTTGGCTGCGTCCAAAACCGGGTAAGTCCAAGGCAATCACCCGAAAGTGCTGCGCCAGTGGTACGAAAACATGTCGCCATGTGTCGGCTTCGTCGCCATTACCGTGAATCAGTAGCACTGTTTCTTGCCCAAGTCTCGAGTCGAAATAAAAGATACCGTTTCGTTCTTGGGCATACGGCTCGAGCAGGGCATGGGGTTTCATATGTTCTTGGTTTCTTTGAGTTCGCCGTTGATCAAAATCGTGACTTGTCCTTGACCAACTTCAGCCCGAACAGTGTATGGGATATTGACAATTTGCCCTGCCACAACCGCAATCGAATCTACCACCCGAACCCCATCTATATCTGTAACCCGAAGCTCGAGTGTTCCACTGGCAATATCGGCGGGGACTTCGTAACGGTAGGTTTCGTTGCGTGGTTCTATCAGGGGTGGAGTCAGTGGGTCTGGTGTGGGTGTAACCACGGGTGGGTCAACCACGGGTGGGTCTGGCGTGGGCGTGACCACGGGTGGGTCTGGTGTGACCACGACGGGTGGTAAATTGTTGGGACTGGTGTTGTTGGGTGTCGTTGTCGTCGTGTTGGGTGTTGTGGTTGTGCTGGGAGTTGGTGTGGTTGTGTTAGGTATGGTCGTCGTTGTGGTGTTGGGTGTTGTTGTTGTGGTTGTGTTGGGTATGGTCGGAATCGGTTTGGGTCTGACGGGTTGTGGAATGATTGGTTTAGCCGCGTTTCCCGCCACAGCTACAGTTAAAGTCGCATCAGACTCGAGTTCAATAATTGTGTCGGCACTTGGAGACTGGCTTAGCACCGTTCCATACGGCAAGTCCGAAATCTGAGTCTTAATTTCCACCAAGCGCAATCCTGCTAATTTAATCACCGTTTTGGCATCTTCGGTGTTTAAGCCATTCAGGGCTGGAATAAAGGTTTTGCCTTCTGGCGCTCGAGGACCGGATGCCAGCAGGGTCACACTTTGTCCGCGTACCACCTCGGTTTGTGGGGCTGGGTTCTGCCCCAGAATATAATCACGGGCTGTACCTTCAGGGGCGGGAACTCGAGCAATTCGCCCGACATTTAACTTGGCTTCTTTTAGGGCAATTTGGGCTTCGGCGAGGGTTTTTCCAGCCAAGGATGGCATTAAGAGCGCCCTTGGTTGATTGACCGTAATTTCAACCACGCGTTGTTCGGTGATACTTGCGCCTGCGGCTGGGTTCTGGGTCAAAATCACGCCGCGTATCTTGGCTTGGTCGCTGCCCTCGACTGGACGCGGGGTCAAACGGGCTTCGGATAATAACTGTGCAGCTTCGGACAGGGTTTTACCAACCACATTGGGTACAATCACGGCTGGAGGCTCGAGAAATTGGCGGGTGGCTTGCGCCCCAAAGTAAATCACGCCAGCCAGTGCCACTGTTCCGGGGATGACCCGCACCAGCAATGCCAGAAAACGCAACCCAAAACTTGGTTTGGGTGTGGCGGCTTTTAAGGGTGCGACTTGTGACTTAGAGAGTGGTGTAAGTTGCGACTTAGAAAGCCCAGTTTTTGCCGCCGCTTGGGTCATGGCTTCAGGCTCAAGCACAGGCAAGGTTGTTTTTGAACTGCTAATTGGTGATTTTAGGACTGGGACTTTACCACGACTGGTTTTGGTGGTCTCGAGAAGCGGCTGATTGAGTTGGGCAATCTCATCGGTGCTGCGGTCAGCACTGCGTAAACCCGTCAGGGCTGGGCGAACATCACCTTTTGCACCCTGCAAGGCAATAAAATTGGCATCGGTCAGGGCAAAACCATAACTGCCTAGCACCTGACCAGCCTCGGCTAAGGCATTTCTAAAGCCCGTGTCTTTGGGATGCTGGGCTAACCAAGTTGTGCTGTTCGTACCTTCAAGCATCTCCCAAACGGTGTAATACGCCCCCGGTCTCGAGATGGCATCCAGTAAAAGCGGTGAAGACACATTCTTAATTGCGGTGCGGTAACGATGAAAATTGGCTCTGGATTTTGGGTCAACCACAAAAAACCAGTCTAAGCGCACCATTTTACCCGAAGCATCGGTAGCTTCCACCGAACGCATCCATTCATCCCGAGAGATTTCTCGAGTTACATTGTATTTGCTGTCCAGACGCTCTGGCATATGGCTAATTCTAGCAAGCTGTGATGAGGGTTGTGAGTGCTACCTCACAGCCCTTCAGAAAGCAGCAAATACGCCGCCATAATCGCAGGAGCAGAAACTTTTAGGCTGCCGTTTTTAGCCCCTTGCAGTAATTCTTTAGGACTCATAAACTCGAGTTCGATTTCTTCATCTTCATCTGGAACACCGTAAGCGGGGCGTAGATTCTCGGCGCGTATCAAATGCACCAATTCATCACAAAAACCAGGCGAAACAAAAAAACTCGAGACCAAACTTAAATCCCCACCCAGCAGGCACTCCTCGGCAAATTCTCGAGCCGCCGCCTCGAGAACATCCTCACCCGGTTCAATTAAACCGGCTGGGATTTCAAGGGTAAACGCCTCGAGTGGAGCGCGGTATTGTTTAACCAACAACATTTTTTGGTTTTGCACAGCCAGAATTGCCACAGCTGGTTTGTGTTCGACAATTTCCCAGTAATCGTTGTCCAGATGTAAATTTAGAACCCTACCTTGGTAAATGGTTTTGCGGTCAATTTTTGAATGCTTCATGACCATAGTCTACGGTATGTCGGTGCATGTTCCCGTACCGTGTCGGTTTTTCATGGCATTTTCTTCGCTTGTGCCGTATACTCACATTTATGATTGAACCGAGTATCGCCCTATACGGCGAATCGTTTAATAAAGTGACCACATCTTTAGATGAGTTGCTGAACAAAGCCCATGTGCGTTATGCCATGCTTGTGGACCGAAAAGGTTTTGTTTTAGCACATAAAGAAGCGTTGTGGGCACCTAAACCCCCAGCTTTAGACAGCATTGCCACATTGATTGCGGGTAACGCGGCGGCGACTGGTGCCTTGGCTAAACTTTTAGGGGAACGCCGTTTTAATGAACTTGTGCATCAGGGTGAACGAATTGGTTTGTATGTCGAAGAAATTCAAACCGAAGCGCTGCTGGTGGTTATTTTTGATGAGACCGCGCCAATTGGACGGGTAAAACTCTATGCCAAAACTGCCATTAAAGACATCTCGGAAATCATTGAAAACCTCGAGCCAATGCCAGCCATGGACATGGCGATTTTTGGCGCGGATTTCGCCTCGAGTGCAGGGGCGCTCTTGGACGATCTTTTTAAGAGCAATTAAATATGACTAACTTCTATTCTTGTAAGGTGAACAACGCCCGTTCTTGTAAGGTGAAACTGTGAGTACGATTAATTTTGCGGCTCGAGAAATCAATTGTAAAATCGTCTACTACGGACCCGGAGTGGCTGGTAAAACCACCAATCTGAAGTGGATTTATCAACAAGTTCCAGATACGGTCAAGGGCGAAATGGTTTCGCTTGCTACCGAAGATGAACGCACCCTGTTCTTTGATTTCTTACCAATAGACCTTGGCACGGTTCAGGGCTTCAAGACCCGTTTTCATTTGTATACCGTTCCTGGGCAGGTTTTTTACAATGCCAGCCGCAAACTGATTTTACGTGGTGTGGACGGTATTATTTTTGTAGCGGACAGCGCCCCAAATCGCCTTCGCGCCAATGCCGAGAGTATGCGAAACCTGCGTGAGAACTTACAAGAATATAGCCTGACTTTAGAAGAAATCCCAATGGTGATTCAGTTTAATAAGCGCGATTTACCCGATGCCATGCCAATGGACATGCTTAGAGCCGTAATTGACCCCCATTCACAATTTCAGTGTCATGAAGGGGCAGCGGCTTCTGGGGTTGGGGTTTTTGAGACCCTGCGAGCCGTTTCTAAGCTGGTTTTAGAACGCCTTGCTAAGAGTAAGTAAAACCAGTTTTGTATGGTATTTTAACGAGTTTATGATTCCTCTTGTTTCAGAACTCCAAAGCCAACTAACCTTTGAAACGTACCCATCTGCGCCTAGCATTGACGGGGTTTGGCTGCATCCGCTTCGCAAAAACCGTTCCGAGAATGGCTGGTTTATGGAGTATTTGCGGCTATCAAAAGACGGTGTTGATAGTATTCCAACGCCGCTCGAGATTCGGCAAATCAGTATTTCTAAAGCCGCACCCGACCGTGTCAATGCTTTTCATGTCCACACAAAATTGCCGCAAAACGAAATTTGGACAGTCATTGATGGTCAATTGATGGTTTGGTTGGTGGATTGTCGTGAAAACAGCCCGACCGCACGGGTCAAACGCCGAGTTATTTTATCTTCCGAGCAACCGATGCAGCTTTTTATTCCAGCAGGTGTGGCGCATGGTTATCAAGCGGGCATAGATGGGGCTACACTGCTATACAGTATGGATCAACAATTTGATTTACAAGACCCCAATGAAGGTCGTTTGCCTTGGGATTTATTTGGCACTGAATTATGGCAGGAAAATCGCGGATGAATTTACTGATTACAGGTGGTTGTGGTTTTATCGGCGCAAATTTTGTGCGCTTGCTGCTCGAGCGTGGTTATGACCAGATTGTGGTGCTAGATAAACTGACCTATGCTGGGCGGCTCGAGAACTTAGCGGCAGTCAATGTGCCAATTGTGATTGGTGACATTGGAAATCTCGAGTTGGTGCGTCATCTGGTAGAAACCCACCATATAGATACGATTGTTAATTTTGCGGCTGAAACGCATGTGGATCAAAGTATCCTCAATCCTTTTATTTTTACCCAAACCAATGTCCAAGGCACACATGTGCTGCTCGAGGTGGCTCGTGAAAAAAAGACTCGCTTTCACCACATCAGTACCGATGAGGTCTACGGCACAATCGAAGGCGACCATCACAGTTTAGAAACTGATATTCTTGCCCCTCGTAGCCCCTACAGCGCCAGTAAAGCCGCAGCCGACTTGTTGGTGCAGAGTTATTTTGTGACCTACGGCTTACAAACCACAATTACCAGAGGCAGTAACAATGTTGGAGCGTATCAATTCTTAGAAAAAGTCGTGCCGCTTTTTACCACTAATGCACTGCTTGACTTGCCGCTTCCAGTCTACGGCGATGGCTTACAAATGCGTGATTATACCCACGTCTCTGACCACTGCACAGGTATTCTGGCAGTTCTCGAGCAGGGCAAGATTGGCGAAATTTACAACGTTGGGGCTGGACAAGAAATCACCAATATGGCGATGCTCGAAGTCCTCCTCGAGACTGTGGGTAAGCCGCGCAGCCTGATACGTCATGTGACTGACCGCGCTGGGCATGACCGGCGTTATAGCGTTAGTGTTAAAAAACTCGAGGTATTGGGTTGGACAGCCAAGTATGCCCCCAAAGAAGCGATTGCCGCCGCCGCCAAGTGGTACTTAGATAACCCAGAGTATTGGCAACCTGTGCGTCAGTCGGCTGGTTTTATGGCGTACTATAATCGGCAATATGCTAAACGGCTCGAGGTGATTTAGTGCCACCAAAAATTCGTGAACTCAAAAAGCAACTCCGAGACGCAGGTTTTCTCGAACGACAAGCCAAAGGCAGCCATACGGTATGGTACTTTCCAAATACACCAATTCGTGTCACCATATCTGGAAATGATGGTTCGGATGCTAGAAAATATCTCGAGGATGATGTTCGTCGCAAAATTGCAATGCTTTTAACCCTAAGAGGTAGGACATGAATTACTCAATGGACATTCGTTGGTCAGATGAAGACCGAGTATTTGTGGTTTATTTACCTGAATTTAATTGTTATACCCACGGCGAAACCTACCTCGAGGCAGTTAAAAATGGTCAAGAAGTGCTGGAAATGCTAGTCGAAGACATGACAACCCACCATGAAACCCTACCCATGCCAAAGCGTTTTGATTCTAGTGAGATATACCACGGTAGGCTATGAAAGGTCTGATTCTCTCTGGTGGGAAAGGCACACGCCTGCGCCCACTGACCCACACCCGAGCCAAGCAACTTGTACCGATTGCCAACAAAGCCAACATTGATTATTGCGTCGAAGACATTGTGCGGGCTGGCGTAACCGATATTGGCATTATTATTAGCCCAGAAACGGGCGAAGAAGTTCAAAATCATCTTGGTGACGGCTCGAGACTCGGGGCAAAACTGACCTATATTCTTCAAGACCGACCTGGTGGACTGGCTCATGCGGTTAAAATTGCCCAGCCATACCTTGGGTCTGACCCATTTATCATGTACCTTGGCGATAATTTACTCGATGGTGGGATTGGTCATATGCTCGAGAAATTCAAAGCCGGCGGGGTCGAAGCCTGTATTTTACTGACCAAAGTCCCTAATCCAAGTAGTTTTGGGGTGGCGGTGCGCGATGCAAGTGGCAAAATCGTGCGCTTGGTCGAAAAACCCAAGGAATTTATTTCTGACCTTGCCTTGGTGGGTGTGTATTTGTTCACTGCAAAAATCCATCAGATTATCGCTGAGTTAAAACCCTCGGCTCGAGGCGAACTCGAGATTACCGAAGCGATTCAGAACTTACTTGAAGCTGGATTTAAGGTCAATGCCGAAGAGGTGCGAGGTTTCTGGAAAGACACCGGTAATGCCGCCGACTTACTTGATGCCAACCGCCTTGTGCTTTCGAGAATCGAGCGTGATATTCAAGGCGAAATTACCAACAGCCATTTGGTGGGCGAAATCAGCCTTGCCAAAGGTGCAAAGGTTATCAATTCAAATATCAGGGGACCTGTAAGCATTGCCACAGGTGCAATCATCGAAAATGCCTACATTGGACCGTACACCAGTATTGGACAAAATGCGGTCATTAAAAATGCCGAAATCGAATACAGTATTTTAATGCCGGGCGCTAAACTCGAGAATTTAGACAAACGCCTTGACTCGAGTATTTTAGGCGAAGAAGCCACCATCGAAGGTGAAGCCCATAAACGCAATACTGTCCAGTTTTTCTTAGGCGATAAAAGCAGCGTTAAACTCTAACCATCTCGAGTTAGCTAGACTCTGATTATCTCGAGTTCTAATTTGATATTACCGCGTCTAGTTTCGCCTTCAATCCGCTTAAATTCGATTCGCCCGATGCCT
>JANNEE010000563.1:0-8338 GCA_031388325.1 Deinococcales bacterium | reverse complement strand
TAAACACGAATACCTCGAGATTGCCGCGAATCTTCGTCCACTCCTTGAGCAAATAGATGGCTTTATTTCGATAGAACGGTTTGAGAGTTTAACCACACCTGGTAAAATTTTATCACTCTCGTTTTTTAGGGATGAAGCATCAGTGCATCAGTGGCGTTCACTCGAGCAACACCGAGGCGCACAAGCCAAAGGACGCGCCAAAATCTTTGAGGACTACCGACTGCGAATCGCTGGGGTGATTCGGGATTATGGGATGTTTGAACGTGACCAAGCCCCACACGACAGCCGCGAGATTCACGATTAAAGGGACTGAATCCATAGCTGGACAAAGATGCCCTTGCTGACCACATTGTAGACTGCAATAACGACCTCGAGAAGCTAGATTTCCAAGGTCGCAAATTCATGCACCTTATATTTACAGACATATCGAGCCAGAAAGTTTTGGCTCGATATTTTATTTTGTCATGGGTACTTGTCTTAAAGTCAAGTTTGCTTGACAAATAGCCTAGTTTGCTTTACACTTCTTTTATTCAAGAAAGACCCAAAGGAGTGAACCCATGAATGTCTATTACAACCCAGAAAAACTCGAGAGGCTGTTCCAAGAAGCCCAAACCTTTGCGCTTCTCGAGCCAGTTCGTAACACCCGAGCCAAATACCTACGCCGTGCTGTCAAAGCCGCCAAATACGCCCTACAAACTGCTTGGGCAGCCCTAACCCAGACCCTCGAGCTAAAGGGAGCATTATGAACTTTGTATCACAAGGAGCATTTATGAAGATTGAACACCGCAGTAAACACCAATTTACCCCAGATTTTATCCGTGCGATTGTCGAACACAGCAACCGACACCGTTTAGAAACCCACCCCGACGACCCTGCCAGGGACCCCGAAGAGATGGTGGCACAGATGGCGCATATCCCACCTATTTTAGAGCTTGAAACTTGGAGTGTACCCGATGCCAACGGGGGGATTGGCGCTCATGCGACACTGCAAATTCTCAATATGGACACCAATCAGCACCTTGTCCAACTCGAGTTAGTGGTGGAATCGAACTTGCGTCGTCAGGGTATAGGCAGACAATTACTTCGTTTGGCGGTTCAGCACAGTCAACAACTTGGACGGACTTTACTGATTACCGAAAGCAGTGACCGTGTTACAGCAGGGCAGCCTTTCCTCGAGAAGTACGGACTGACCCAAGGCTTGGTCAACCATGTCAATCAACTTAAAATTAGCGAATTACCCAGTGGCTTACTTGAGTCTTGGGCAACGCGGCAACCCGATGATTATGCACTAGAAATTTGGCATGGTGATATTCCAGAAGAAGATTTGATGGCTTACGCCGAATTAAGTAATGTCATGAACACAGCCCCAAAAGATGACTTGGATGTAGAAGATTTCAATATGACTCCCCAATTACTGCGCCAACAAGAAGCCATGCGAAAGGCTGGCAACCGAGATGCTTTAACGGCTGTGGTGCGCCATAAAAATGGTACTTTGGTTGGCTTAAACGAACTCGGTTGGAGTAAAAGCCGCGCTGGAATTGTCTCCCAAGGTGGCACGGGTGTACTGCCAGACCATCGTAATCATGGCTTGGGGCGCTGGCTCAAAGCTGCAAATGTGCGGCGCTTACTCGAGCTTAACATCGATGCCCAATTTATTCGCACTGGTAACGCCGACAGCAACGCTCCAATGCTGAAAATCAATACCGAAATGGGTTTTAAGCCCTACATTGCCAGCATTGCTTGGCAAGGCAACATCGCCACGATTCTCGAGAAGCTAGAGACTCCTGTACTCGAGGAGGTAGAGACTCCTGTACTCGAGGAGGTAGGATGAAATATGACTGCCATTCTCGAAGGTGAAACCCTTAAAAAAGCCCAGCGCCGTGAAATTGAGCGGGTACATTCCAATCTCTGGGGTTTAGGTTTAGCCCTAGTCACATTTATTGTTTTCGTGCCGCTTGGTGCAGCCAGTGCTTTGCGTGAGGCACTTGGCGGCGGCGATAGGTTGCTCGAGATGATTTTATTTGTATTGGTTTTTTCAATAATCAGCAGCCTGATTGCTTTTCCAATCAGTGTTTATTACGGCTTCACCCGTGAAAAACGCGATGGAATGCTAAAACAAAATTTTCTTGGCTGGTTCTTGGACGAACTCAAGCAAATGGCGATTGGGTTGATTATCAGCACAATTCTTTTTGTGGGTCTATTCAGTGCTTTTCGTTCCTTTCCAGACCTCTGGTTTCCTGTGGCTTTGGCTGGCATCACGGTATTTTTTGCGGTGATTTTGTTTCTTAGCCCCAAATTGGCTCGGATGCGTTTCAAAAGCGCTCCGCTTGATAACCCAGAACTCGAGGCTCGAGTACAAGGGTTGTTCAATAACGCAGGGCAGAAACTCAGTAAAGTCTCCAAATGGGTTTTTGGAGAAAAAATTACGCAAGGCAACGCTGCGCTTGTACCAGACGGCTTTGGTTCGGAAGTGCTGATTTCCGATACGCTGATGCAAAGCATGGATATTGAAGGGATTGAAGTGGTGTTGGCGCATGAGCTTGGACACCGCGTCCACAAAGACATTCAAAAAAATATGATTTTTGCTTGGTTTAGCTTTGCCCTCATGATTGCTGTATCGTATTTTACAATCAATACCTTGAGCGGCGTGGGTGGGATTCGCGGTGCAACCGATATTGCCGCCCTGCCAATTCTCCTTTTTGTGTTTACGGTTTTATCAGAAATAACAGGTTTAGCCCGCAACGCCATCATTCGCCGTGCCGAGTATGCCGCCGACCGCTACGCCATGCAGCAAACCAAAAATTTTCCGGCTTTTGAACGGGCGTTTCGGTCACTTGCCAAAGGTAATTTATCTGACCCCAACCCACCCGAATGGATCGAAATCTGGTTGCACGACCACCCAAGTATCGAAAAACGAATTGCTGCCGCCCGAGCTTGGGCGCAGACGGGGTGAGCCATGGATAACCGAATCCGTGAACTTCGGGCTGTAAAGCGCTTATCACAAGCCGACCTTGCCGATGCGCTTGGGGTTAGCCGCCAAACGATTAACGCCCTCGAGACTGGAAAGTACGACCCAAGCCTGCCTTTGGCGTTTAAGTTAGCCAAACTTTTTAATCAACGTATCGAAGAGATTTTTCTCGAGGAGACAAGCACATGAGTTTTTTATTTGGTGTAATCCTTTTTTTTGTCAATTTCTATCTTGTTTTTTACTTCTTGGTTCGGGCAATTACCGTGCCATCGGTGCTTTTGGTAGTCTCGCCGACAGCCCTGACACGGCGTTTTATTCGGCGTTCGGCAAGCGGTAAAAGTAGCCTAGATATTAATGTGGATGCCAGAAAACTCAGTGACCGACTGGTTCAACCAAAAGTTCTGATTGGTACAGCCGCCGTCGCCATTGCTGGTTATGCGCTCAGTGGGAATTTTGCCTATCTTTGGATTGCTGGCACGATGTTACTGACCATTTTTGCTGAACAAGACAAAATGGATGAGCGCACCTTTGAAATCTGGACAAGGGCATTGGCGGCTGTATCGGACGCGGTGATTGTCGGTGTGCTGTTTTTTATGACTATTTTTCGCTTACAAGTGGATGCCTTTGGCTTACTGACCTTTATGCTTTTTGCCCGCGAATTGCTGCTGTTCTTTGCACGGCGCTGGCTCGAGTCCGAACCCGAATTTGAAGCCTATGATGGCGGAAAGTCGGGAACGGAAACAAGAATAGGTATTTTTGTAGACAACAAAGTTGCTGATGCCGATAGCGAAAAACCCTCGTGAACATGATGCAGCCTTACGGTTCAATCAAGACCTTGCCTGTGCTTGCCCTCGAGAGAACAAAATCAAAGGCTTTACCAGCTTCTTCTAAACGAAAAACCTCGCCAATTTGCGGTTTGACTTTACCGCTCTCAAGTAGCGGGTAAATAAAGGCGGTGGCGGCTTGTATTTCTTCGGGAATACCCATAAATGGTGTTAGCCAAACGCCGATAACCGCTAGATTTTTTTTCATCAGGGCAGTTGGGGTTAAACTGGCGGCTTCACGGCTGGCGTTGCCAATCACCATCACCCGCCCAAGATGATTCATCACACTCAAACGGTCTTGGAAACCACTGCCCCCAGCCACCGATAAGTAGACATCCACACCTTTTGGGGCAAACCCAAGAATTTTTTGGCGTAATTCTGGGTCATCGCCAAGAAAAACTGCATCTGCGCCTAGGCTTTTGGCAAGCTCGAGTTTGCTGCTGGTGCTGGCAGTCGCAACCACAGTGCAGTTCATGGCTTTTGCCAGTTGGATACTGGCTGTGCCGAGCGCTCCAGCCGCCGCTTCGACCCAGACCACTTCTTTTTCTTGGACTCGCCCAAGAGTGCGTAAAGCAAAGTAGGCTGTGTAAAACGAAACGGGCAACGCAGCCGCTTCTCGAGGAGTCAAGGCACTTGGAATCGGTAAGCAAGCCGCCGCATGAATCGTGGCGTACTCGGCAAAAGCACCACTGCCACCAAGTCCAGCCACCAATTGCCCTATTTGTAAATTGGTCACGCCTTCGCCAAGCGCAACCACTGTGCCACTAAATTCCATACCAGGGGTGTAGGGTGTGCGGGTACGAGTCAGGTACTCGCCACGCACGGCTAAAATATCGGCGAAGTTCAAGCCGACACTCGAGACTTTTAGTAACACTTGGCGAGAGCGTAGTTCTGGCACTGGAACATTTTGAACTTTCAGCACTTCTATGCCACCGAGTTCTTCAACAACTATTGCTTTCATGGTTTGTGGGGTCATGGTTGGAGTCTAACACTTTGTAAAGGCTTGGCTCGAGTATAAAATCTTTAATTGGGCAAGGTGCGTGGCATAATTTTGCCAATTTTTTGCTACACTTGCCAATTATGCAGGCTGAGACGATTTCCATAGACACTTTTGGGCGAGTTCTAATCCCTAAAAGATTACGAATCGAACTGAATCTCGAGCCTCAAAGCCAACTCGAGATTCAAATACAAAACGGTTCACTGCTGCTCAGTCCACGCCAACAGGGAGAGGTTGTCGAACAAGATGGAATTTTTGTTTGGACAGGCACAGATATTCCAGACAAGTGCTAAACTATTCTTATGTCACTTACCCTGACCCTTGACCCTGCACTCGAGCAACGGCTTTTGCTTGAGGCTCAAATTTCTGGGCTGTCACTCGAGACATGGTTGGCTCAAGACCTAAAATCTCGTTTTCAAGCTGATATTACCGAAACTGTTTTGCTGCAAAGAATTTCTTTGGGGCTTCCAGAATCTTTTTGGTTAGCTTACCGTGCCTTAATTAAAAAACGAGATAACCAAACACTAACAGCCACAGAGCAACTCGAATTGATTGCCATGTCTGACCAAACCGAGGAATTAACTTTGCAACGCACCGAGGCACTGCTCGAGTTGGCGCATCGTCGCAACACCACACTCGAGGCTTTGCGCTTACAATTTGGTTTGCAGCCTATTGCTATTCAGTCATGACGAAATAGATAGTTTCAAACTTAGGTAAGTTGTGGTTGAACTATAATAGGGCAGCTTTGATTTCTGATGCAGGAAGTTGGACTTTTAGGAAGTCTACTGGTAATTCTGCTATTGAGAACTTTGCCGATGCAGTTAGTTCTTCTGGACGAATCCGAATGCAAATGTCTTCTTCAACTGATTTAATGTGTGCTTCAGGAATAGTGGGATTAGTATTTTTTTTATTTCGTTCTCTCCTCACTGATACCATGTGATTTACAAATTGTGTATCTTCGGGTCGTGATTCCCATGATTGCCAATCAGCGAGCCTTATGCCTACTTGTGCCTCAAAAACTGCGAGGATAAATGTAGTGCATGTCAACCCGACCTCGTTCAAGGCAGATGAGTAGTAGCCGCTTTTATTTATTTGCCCACCCTTATAGGTTATACCATAACGTCGGGTGCTAGTGGTTCATAGCCCTAACCACAACCGAAAGTTATGACCTGCAATCTTACGACAAACACTAGCCCGAACCGACCAGAACGAATTTAATTGATTCAAAACAAGGAACTGACCTCGAGATAAACTCGAGAATGCCGTTTCGATTAGCTTTCTAGCTGAGTCCATCAAACTACACCAAGGCATCGGGTTTAATGCGTTTTTCTTAGGTGGCGTGAAGATACCACAACCAACATAAGCCTCTTGACCATATACACGCACCTTCGGGCATGGTCGCCTTATCTCCCAGAACACGTTCTAAAGCATCTTCTTGACCATTGAGTAGCAATTGGCAAATCTTCGGGTCAGCATGATTGGCAGGTACAATAGCGAACCGACAAAACATCATTGCATTGTTAATCACAGCGTGTAACTTGAAACCAAAAACAGACCCCATCGTTCCATAGCCCTTAGCTGCTTGGGTCATGGCTCGAGGTTGAGAACGACGTTTATAGCGACAAATAGGCAATGGTTTACTGTCTGTAGCATAAGTTGTGTCATCTTGGGCTTGATTAGCTAAACAAAGTGCGAAATCAGCCCAGATGCCCTCAAGATTACGAATAATACGATGATACCGTGTGACATCTAGTAGGACGAGAAATAAGTGTTTAAAGTAATACTTAACATGAATGAACCAATGCTCGCTGTCTGGTTCTCGTAGCATCTCGCCAAGTAAAGAAATGGTCATCAGTTCTGAGTAACTGGCTTTTTGGTTAATCGCGTTAGGTAAACCGACCATTTGCTAGACTTACTTTGATATAGTCGTCTACTACTGTATAAATAGCGGTGAAGAGGTCTTCAATGGTATGCTTTTCGATGAGGCTACGGATTCTCATAGACTCGTAATCCTCCACTATTTTTGGTTTTCTGCCTAGTTATCCACTAGCACCCGACGTTCTAAGCGATTCAGCCGATGCCCAAGACAGCTTGAACCCATTAAGCTCGAGCATGACCATATCAAGTCGAGATTTTGTTGGGGTTGACGACTTACCAACCATTGCTGCATTTTTTGATCAAGCTCGAGATGTAGTCGGAGACAACCAAGGTTTTCTTCATGCAGGTGATATTTGGTGGCGCTACGGGCAGTATGAACCCGAACTCCATCAATTCAGATTATGGTTTTTTGGCGAAAAACTGATTGGTTTGGGTTGGATGATTTCGGGTCATTTTGAAATTCAATTGCACCCAAGCCTTACGAATACCGAATTTAATAGGCTGGCTCGAGAAATTGTGGATTGGGCAAAAAGTGTTTGCACCGTAGAAATAAACACAGACTGCAATCTTGATAACTCGGGGCTGGTTCGGGTACTCGAGTCGTGCGGATTTACACGAGGCGAAGATGAATACTTTCTGTTCGGGTGTGATTTGAAATCAGATATTGCAAATGTTGAACTGCCCGTCGGATTTCAGGTGCGTCATGTCCTCGAGTCTGAATTTGAAGAACGAGTTAATACTCACCGTGACGCATTTAATCCCTCTAAATTTACTTTGCTGCGTTACACTCGAGTCCGTTCGATGCTTGGCTACAACCCCGAACTTGACTTGGTGATTTCAACCCCAGAAAATGAATTTGCTTCGTTTTGCTTGGTCTGGCTTTCTAACGGGGTTGGTTATTTTGAACCCGTCGGAACTCGAGCCGCATTTAGACGGCAAGGCTTGGGACGCGCCGTGATTCTCGAGGGGTTCAGACGCTTACAAGTCTTGGGGGCGCACACAGGACAAGTCTTTGCTGGCGTAAAAAACCGTGATTTTTATGAATCTTGTGGATTTCGGGTGGTCAACCGGTTTGGCGGGTATTTGATCAAACAAGAATCCACGATAGACGGATAACTCATCCAACTCGTTTTATACTGGCTGCTCGTGCGTCGTTTCCCACTCGATATTAAACTTATTTTGGCATTACCCGGACTTGGCATGATGCTACTTGGTTACTTGGGTTGTGTGTTACTGGGTATTGCGCTTCCAGACACAAGCCCCGAAATTGCCTTGTTCGCTTCTTTAACCGCTTTTTTTCTGGCAATGATTCTTTCGCATCTGTTCGAGCATTTTGTACCCAGTTTCCGACTGGCAGGCGGACAACTCGAGGGCATTATCGGGCAGTTAAACTTAACCCCTGCATGGGCTTTTGCCTTAAGTTTAACCAGTGGAATTGGTGAAGAACTTTTTTTTCGTGGTTTACTGCTTGGCTTAGGCTTCAAATTCCTGCCGCTTTGGTTAGCGTTGATCCTTCAAGCAATTATTTTTGCAGCTTTTCATCCTGCTCCAAGGGTTGCATGGGGTTACACCCTCTGGACGGGCTTAATTGGTGTTTTATTTGGTGTCATCACGGTTGCCTCAGGCAGCGTGATTCCAACCATGCTGGCACATTACTTGTTTAATCACCTC
>JANNEE010000528.1:0-3808 GCA_031388325.1 Deinococcales bacterium | reverse complement strand
TTGGTCAGCAGTCTCTTTTTTTGTGGAGCTTTCTTTAATATAGGGACACCTATTTCAGGTTTTGCAGCAACGGCTGGGACGATATATTTCTGAATCCAGTCGCCTGGGGCTTTGTTGATAAATGACTCAAGAAAAAAAGGGGCGGCAGTACAGTATTTTGCGGCTCGCTCGAGAAGGTCATCAAAAGTAACGACATTCAACTCACCTCGAAGACGCAAATCATCGAGTTCGAGTCGTAATTCCTTGAGTTTTTGATGATCTAAAACCATTTAAGCCTCCTTGAGTGCTTGTAGTGTTACTCGAATGAGATTATAGCCGATGGGATCATATTTTTCGAGTGTCTTCTGGTAGTAGAAATAAGCTGCAAAGGTTTCGCAAAAGTATTCTTCCCAATCGTATCTGGCTCGTTGTGAAATAGATCGAATTGATTTCTCAAGGTAGGTTTGTTCGATTTGCATGACCACTTCTACGGGTGCTTCATTGATAATGTAGTGTCCGAGTTCGTGCAGCAAAATCCCTTTCATAAAATCAGTGGCTGAGGTCATGACCGATACAGCAGGACTATTTCCTGCTTGTAAAATTTCGTTTCCAAGTGGCAAGTGGTCAAGGCGTTTAATGGGCTGCACGATTATCCAAGGGTAAGGATGATTCTCTGCTATTTGGGGCTTTGGAATTGTTAAACCAGCCGCAGAATCTCTAAAGAAATTTCCTGTCCTGATGTACACAAAATCTAGTCGCTCAAAAGGATGTGCCAAAACAAAAGTCGCCAGTCCAGCTTCTGAAATAACGTTTTCTACGGCTCGAGTCTGCTCTAAACTCAGTTCAGAACTTTGCTGTTTGGCGTAAAGACTTTTGAACGAACGTAAGGGCATCTAAGCCATAGTATCCCATATTTAAGAACTCTCATCTGCCCAGAGCCGCCGCATTTCGCTTGACCTAGCCAGCAATTCCTCAAGCGTTCCCGTGTCTGTAATCTGCCCATGCTCGAGCAGAATAATTCTGGTGGCACGTTGTAAAGCTGGTCGGCGATGCGAAACCACCAAACAGGTTTTCTCAAGGCTCGAGACGCGCTCCCAAAGCATTTGTTCGGTGCGGATATCGAGCGCACTGGAAATATCATCAAAGACCAACAAGCTCGAGTTCTGGGCAAACATCCGAGCCGCAGCCGTGCGTTGCAATTGCCCACCAGATAATTTAAGTCCGCGCACCCCAACGAGGGTATCTAAGGCGTGAGGCAGCGTCTCGAGGTCAGTTTCGAGTACGGCGCTGTGAATGGCTGGCTCGAGGGCTTGGTTTGTGCCTAGCGCAATGTTTTCGCGTACCGTACCACTGATTAAAGCTGGAACTTGCGGCGTGTAGGCACTGCGCGGTGGAATCATAAAATTGGCTGGCTCGAGAACCGCTTGCCCATTCCAGAAGATTTTGCCAGATTGAATTGGTAATAAGCCAAGCAACGCCCGTAAAAGCGTGGTTTTTCCACTGCCGATTCTGCCCGTAATCACCACAAATTCACCGTGTTGGATTGCAAAACTCGCATTTTGGATGCCGCGTCTAGACTCGAGGTGTGAATAGCTTAAATTCTGCACCGATAAACTTTTGAAGTCATCCTCGGGTTGTTTAACTATTGTCTCGAGCGGGGCTGGGTCTCGGTGTGTTTCGATAAGCTGATGTGAAACTAAACCCTGTGCAGGAGCGCCTTGCATCACGCCCATCATTCGGGTAAATGCCACACCAGCCCGTTGAATGGTTGCCATAAAATTGCCAAAGAATTCGGTGTGATGCCCAACTTCCCACAAATACAGCACAAATAAACTAAATTCGCCAACCGTAAATTCGCCCGAACGCATTTTTGAACCTGCCAGCAGCAGAATTAAACCTGTGCCAAGCGAAACAATGTTACTCGAGAAGACCCCAAGCGCTTGATTGAGGGCGACATTTCGCAGCATGGCGCGTTGCCTAGCTTGTGAGCGAAGCTCGAGTTGATGCAGTACCGTTTTTTCTGCGCCAGCCACTTGAATTGCTTGGACACTCTGAAAGACCTCACCGAGTAGGGAGGTATAAAAACTGCTTTTTTCTCGAGCCGCTTTTTGCAAAATCTCGAGCCGATTGCGAGCGCGATAACTGATTAAAGTCACAATCATCAAAGGCAAAAAAACATAAAGCGTTAATGCCGCATCTATAAAAAGTAATATGCCAATTGCAATCACCATATAGGCAATTTGTCCGATAATATCCAGTGTCCAGTCGCCCGCGTTTTCGGCTTCGTCGGCATCGTCACGCAAGGTATTTAAGGTCTCACCAACGGTATTTTCAAAAGCCTTTGCGCCCGGCATGGCTAAAATTCGCTGCATGATATTGAGACGCAACAAACCACTGCTGCGAAACCGCCAAGGGATATTGACTGCAATTGCCGAAAAAATGGTTACCACTTGCAAAACCCCAAAAGCCAGCACCAAACCCACCAGCATTTGTACCGTATACGGCAAGCCATTCCAAGTTGGATTTTCTTGTTGCAGCGCATCAAAAAATAACTTAGAAAGATAACCCGGTAAAAGCGGCATGGTGTAAAACCCAACCCAGAACAGCACATTAAGCGCATACCAACCCTTAGAAAAAGCAATTAAACGCCCAAGATAGAACCAGACCGAAGCCTTCATACCATCACCTCTTCGAGTCCAAGACGGCGTAATTCGGCAAAACTCGAGGTGGGGGTATTGGCTAGGGCTTGACGTGTACCAAACTCGAGAACTTTTCCTTGTTGCAAAATCAGGATATGGGTGGCGCGTTCAACGGTTTTCAGGCGGTGGGCAATGATTATTGCGGTGCGGTTCTCGAGCAGTTTATCCAGCGCAGTCTCGAGGCGGTGTTCGGTGGCAGGGTCAAGTCGGGCGGAGGCTTCATCTAAAATAATCAGTTTGGGATCATGTAGAAACGCCCTAGCCAGTGCCATAAGTTGGGCTTCGCCGCTCGACAAAGAATCTGGCGTGATGGCAGTTTCTAAGCCATTTGGTAAGGCGTTAAACCAATCGGATAAGCCTAATGTATTCAGTGCCTCGAGTAAACGCGCATCGGGAATGGTGGTATCAAAAAAAGTCAGGTTGTCTCGCAGATTGGCTTGAAAAAGTTGTACATCTTGCGTCACCAGTGCCACACCAGCCCTAAACGACTCGAGATTATAATTTTTTAGGTCATGTCCGCCAATTTTAACCAGACCTTGTTGTGGGTCATAGAACCGAAATAAAAGCCTTGCCAACGTGGTTTTTCCACTTCCGGTACGCCCCAGTAAGCCTAGCACACTGCCAGCCTCGAGTTGCAAATTGATATTCTCTAAAACAGGCACATTATCTTCGTAAGCAAAACCAACCTTCTCGAGGTGTAGAGCTAATCCATTTGGGCTTTTTGGTAACTCGAGTTGCCCTGAGACAATACTTGGTGCAAATCCAAATAATTCTTTGACCCGTGCAATACTGGCTTCGGCGCGTTGTAATTCTTGCATTTGTTGGCGAAATCGGTCTATCGGTTCGGCAACCATCCAAGCATAGTGCATGACCATATAGACCGCACCAAGACTCAGTGTGCCATTTTTATACAAACTCGCGCCAATGCCGTAAGTCAGGGCATCGGCTGTCACCCAAAACATGGTACTTGCACCCCAGACAATGCTCCCTTTGAGGTTGGCAGAAAAACGCACTTGGTAGAGCGCTCTCATCTCGAGCCGCATTCGGCGCATGACCCACGCGGTTGCGCCGTTACCACGAATATCCTCGGTGGCATTTAAGACTTCGCCTAAAAAACCATAATACTGGGC
>JANNEE010000512.1:0-18951 GCA_031388325.1 Deinococcales bacterium | reverse complement strand
CGAAAATGTTTTACCCAAAGACACACTGCTGTTTGAACAAATTACCGATTATGATCAAAATGGCTTAACTCAAAATTTTTTAGTTTCAATCTCGAGTAAAGAAGACCGTTTTCGTGCGCCCGAAGGCTACCGCAGCCTCACCATTTCGACCCATGTTAAGCCCGAACAGTTTTTCAACTTAACAGAAGATGCTTACCGTGACCAAAAACAAAATCTCGAGTACAAGATTTTACAACGCCTCGAGACTCTATTCCCCGGTTTTTCCGACGCAATTGTGCTTTTAGAAAGCGGAACGCCTCGTACTTTTGAGCGTTTTACCTTGCATAGCCTCGGAAGGGTTGGTGGCATCCCACAAATGCCTCAAAGCGCAAATTTTAAGGCGCTGCATCACACAACTGGTTTGGCTGGCTTGTTACTGGCTGGCGAGACTGTTTTCCCCGGACAAGGCACACTCGGCGTGGTGGTCAGTGGTTTTAATGCTGCCCGTACCGCAAATCGGTTTTTAACGGCAAATCATCAATCTAGTGCAACATTATCTACTTAGAACTTATGGCGGCGCATTCGACGCAAAGAACGAATGTAAGGAGTATTTTATGATGAATGTTGGAATGAACCGCCCGCACCAAATGCGTTACCGCCGTGGGCAAACTGTCTACTACGAAGGCGACCCCGCTTTGTCGTTATTTCGGGTCGAAAGTGGCTTAATCCGCATTGCTAAACTGACCCCAAAAGGACGGGTTCTGACCGTGCGCCATGTGCTGCCCGGCGATTATTTTGGCGAAGAGGCACTCAATAAGCAATGGCGCGATCATCAAGTTGAAGCCCTGACCGACGCAACCCTTGTCCCCGTAGACCCACAAAGCATCACTGGCGATAGCCTTGGCGTGGTCACACGCAGTTTATCTGACCAACTGCAACGGGTCATGGCATACGAATACCACCTACAAATTGGTGATTTACGTCAACGGGTCGCCCGTTACTTATTGCAACTTGCCCAAACCCCGCTTGGCGGCTTGGACGACAACAACCGCATGTACGTCCGTGCCACCCACGAACTGATTGCCGAAGGCACAAGCAGCACCCGTGAAAGTGTCTCTAAAATCATCACCGAACTGCGCTCAGAAGGCTTGTTGCAAAGTGGCTACCGCCGCATTACCCTGCTCAGTAAGGCTGCTCTCGAGCGTATGGCACAACACTCCGACCTTGACGAAAACGAGAGGTGAAGAAGGCAAAAGTTAAAAGGCGAAGGGCAAAAATAGAACCTTTGCCTTTTAACTTTTGCCCTCCCTCGAGTTAAAATAACGTCATGGCATCAACCACCAAAAAATCGGCTGGATTCCCAAAAATTGTTTGGGATTTAATCTTTACGCTTTTAATCCCTATTTCTATTCTTTCCCCGAGTTTATCGCTGGGCGGAATTCATTTTTTAGGCTCAGAATTACAAGATGGCAAAGCAGTTGGATTTGGGGTTTCTGACCTGATTGGCACAGTCCCGGCTTATGTGATTGCAGCCCTAATACCCGTGGCTTACATTTTAATAGACACGCTGCGAACACGGGTCTTTAACCCCATCACCACCGTTGCCGCCTCGAGTGCCTTAATTGGTGGAGGGCTGGCATTTTTACAAATAGATGGTTGGCAATTTGCCTTAAAAGACTCGTATCGCCCGATAGTCTTTGCAGTCATCATGCTTGGTAGTCTTGCGCTGGGTAAACCTTTTTTTGCTGTGTTTCTACGGGTTGCGATGCAGGATATGACCGAAGAACGCAAGCCTCTGCTCGAGAAATTACTAAGTGCGCCCAATGTTAAACGCGGTTTATTCCAAGGTACAGCCGCTATTGGTGTTGAAAGTATCATTTTGGCAATTATAAATTTTGTGGTTAATTTTAATATCGTGACCGCAAAATTTGGTACAAAAGACTTTAACGCCATGGTTGCCAAAGCCAATGGCGTGTTGTACTTACCAAGTACGCTGGCAAGTTTTGCGGCTTTTGGATTGGCGTATTACCTTGTACAGCGCGGCTTAACCAAGGACTTTGGCGAAAAAGCCCAGTTGTTTGATGATGCCTTATGGGAATCGCTCGAGCCACAAAAACCCGAAACTCAAACAACTTAAACGCCAAACCAGTAATTATATTTTAAGTGCCTTTAGATTGGCGATTCCAGCCACAAAAAAAGCCACGCGAAGTTCATAAATCATCTTCTCAAGAACTTCCATGACAGCTTCTGGGCTTCTGGTCGCGGGTTCTAACAATGGCATAGCAGTTGCACAAACACTTGCCCCATTCACCAGGGCTTTGGCAATCTCCAATCCAGAGCGAATACCCCCAGAAGCCACCAAAGGCATCTCTGGTAAGGCTATGCGGCACTGCTCGAGGGCTTCTAAGGTGGGAATACCAATTTCACAAATATCTGGGTGCATCAGTTTACCATGATGGGCAAAATCTTCGACTTTCGCCCATGAAGTCCCACCAGCCCCAGCCACATCGAGCGCCGCAAAACCAATGTCTTTGACCAACTTAGCCACGCTACCCGAAATACCATGCCCAACTTCTTTGAGCATCACCGGATACCCTACATTTGGCACAATTTCTGCTAACCGCTCGAGTAAAGCCAAAAAATCGGTATCGCCACCAATCTGTAAAGCCTCTTGCAATGGGTTGGTATGAAAGGCTATCGCATCTGCTCCAATCAGTTCGATGGCTTTTTTGGCTTCAGGGCTGCCGTAGCCTTTTTTGAATTGGGCTACACCAAGATTACCAATCAAAAGCGCCGTTGGTGCATATTGACGCACTGCAAAACTTGCCCTTGCACTTTCGTTCTCGAGCATCACCCGTTGCGAACCAAGCATTAAACCAAGCCCCAAGGTTTCGGCGGCAATCGCTAAATTTTTATTGATTGTACCAGCCAAGTCTGCTCCGCCAGTCATTGCTCCTATTAGCAACGGGGCTTTAAGCGGTTTACCCAAAAAAGTAGTCTCGAGTTTGACATCCTCGAGTCTAAGTTCTGGCAGGGCTTGGTACGCCCAAGGTAGTGTTTCAAAACCCGTGGTCTTGGTACTAAATTGCACAGGGTACTCGAGACAAACTTGAATGTGTTTGAGTTTACGGGCAGAAAGGCTCATAAAAGCAGTCTAACGTCTAACACACCATCACAATCAAGCGCAGGATTACAGGTTTAAGCGCCAAAAAAGTATTACACTGGCTTTAGATGCTTAAAAGGCTGGGGCAAAACACATCGTCACAAATGGCTCAATGGCTGCTGACATTGATTGTTTTAATTCTGTTTTTTGTTGTGCTGCACCTGATTGTACTACTTCTATCGCCAACCGTAGAACTGGGAACACTACTGCGTTTTCCACCTGCGATGACGACCATTGGCTTATTGTTTTTGGTCTCGAGCCAACACGCTGGGCGAGTACGAACAGGCTGGTATTTAGTCAGCACTGCTGTTTTTACTTGGTTCATTGCCGATGTTTTGTATGGTCTAACTGAAATTGTCTTCCAAGTGCAACCAGCTAACGCACCGTGGCTTTCGATTGCCTATTTTGTGGCTACTTTTATAATGATTTTTAGTGTTTCTTACTTGGACAATGGGGTTCGAGGTAGTTCTGAACGCACTGCTTTACTGCTCGAGACAGCCATTATTATGGTTGGTTCTGGGGCGATTTTATGGACGGTTTTTCTTGGTAAACAAGTCGCATTCCAGCCCTTTGGTAGCCTAATCGTTGATATTCTTTCACCAATTATTGGCTTAGGTTTGGTTGGGTTTGTATTTTCCAATTTGCTCAGCCAGCGCTTAGCCCTAAGAACTGGTTTGTTATTGGGTTTGGGTACGTTGTGCATTGCCATTTTAATCGAAGGGGCAGATATTGCTCGGGCTTATGGCGGCTACAAAACAGGTCATTTTGTAGATGTATTTGCTTCTTTGGCTTATGGGCTGTTCGCGGCGGCTGGAATCAGCAGTTTACTACCCGAAACACGCAGCACCATCGAACGATACTGGGTACGGCTGGTCAATTCCATTCCATATGTGGTTTTTGTCATGACTTATGTGGTTTTCTTAGGGTTTTTTAGCAGCAATGACCATGAAACCGCGCCAAAAATAGTCGAAATTGGTTTGATAATTGGGATTGGGATTCTTTCTTTTTTAACCGGCTGGCGCTTAATCCTCGCCAATCAAGTCAATGTCAATTTAACCGATGAATTACTCGAGGCAGATGAGCGGTTACAATTGGCACTACGTGGTTCTAACGATGGATTTTGGGATTGGAAACTCTTAGATGACACTGTGCGGCAGTCTCCACGCTTAAATGCTGCCCTTGGCTACCCCGAAGTGGAAACGATTGGCAGTCTAACAGATTGGCAAAAAATGACCCATCCTGATGATTTTGAACGGGTCAATGAAGAAATTTGGAAACACATCAAAGGCGAACAAGACCATTTTTCGCTCGAGACCCGCTACCTTTGTGCCAACCAAGAATACCGTTGGTTTTTAATGCGTGGTTTAGCCGTCAGGCAAAATGGCAAAACTGTCCGAATGGCAGGTTCGCTGACCGATATTACCGGCAGAAGTGGAGCATATGATTCTTTGACCGGTTTAGCCAACAGGAGTTTATTTAGAGATTATATCGAACGGGCAATGCAGCGTCAAAGCAGATATGGCGATGCTTTTTCGGTGATGTTTCTTGACTTAAACGATTTTAAGATTGTCAATGACAGTCTAGGACACTTAATTGGTGATGAATTACTGCTGCAAGTCGCACGGCGCTTAGAAACCACAGTGCGTCAAGGCGATACACTGGCACGTTTAGGGGGCGACGAATTTGCAATTCTGGCAGAAAGGCGCAGCAAACCCGATAAAACCACTTTAGAAAGCATCAGCACTGCCATGCTTGCCGAGCGCTTAATCCGTCAACTCGAGTTACCATTTACGGTCAACCATCAGCAATTAAACATCAGTGGCAGCATTGGCATCGTGGATTCCAACAGTGGCTTTAGCAAAGTCGATGAATTTTTGAGTGCCGCCGACACCGCCATGTACCACGCAAAAAGCACCCGCTCGAGAATCGCCTTTTTTGACCAAGAAATGAGTGTGCGCTTAAATAAGCGCTTAGAATTAGAAAATGCCTTGCGCCAAGCGATTCGCAACCAAGCATTAGAACTGTACTACCAAGCAATTCTCGAGACGCAAAATCTAAAAATTCTTGGCTTTGAAGCCTTATTGCGCTGGCAACAAAAAGACGGTGAATTTATTGCCCCCGATGTTTTTATTCCGATTGCCGAACAAAGTGGTTTGATTGTTGAACTTGGCGCATGGGTACTATTAAGGGCTTGCCAAACCGCCAAGCAATGGCAAAACCAGTACAGCATCAGCGTCAATGTTGCCAGTCGGCAATTTGAAAGCGATTCTTTTGTTGGCACTGTTCATCAAGTGCTGGTGCAAACCGGTCTCGAGCCACACCGATTAATTCTTGAAATAACCGAAAGTGCCTTACTTGAAAGCGCCGAGGTCAATTTAGTTGCCTTGCGAGCCTTGGGTGTGCAGGTACAAATAGATGACTTTGGTACCGGCTACTCGAGTTTGAGTTACTTAAACCGCTTCCCTGTATCTGCCTTAAAAGTTGATAAAAGTTTTGTGAAAGACATTGATAAAAATCAAACCCGAGCCATTGCCAAAGCGATTATCTTACTAGCCCAAAGCCTTGGTTTACGGGTGGTTGCTGAAGGGGTAGAAACCAAGGCGCAACTGGCAATCTTACAAGAATTACAATGTGATGCCGTCCAGGGATTCTTATTTGCCGAACCAGTGCCAGCCAATCAGTTAGATGGTATTTTTTTTACGCCTCTTGAACAAAAGAATTAACTCGAATGATTAAGACTCATTAGGACTATTCCCACCGTTCTTGGGTAAAAAAATTGTTAGATTAAACCGATGAGGTATTTTCTGGTATGGTTTTTAATGTTTGGCTTGGCGTTTTCCGCGCCACTTCAACCATTGCCAAACGTGCCTAATTTACCCGAAGCCAGCCGTATAGATGTGGTTGGACTGGACTTAAAGGTCAAACATGCCACAGGGGTAATTGTCAAAAAAACCTTAATCTTAATTGCCGATAAAGCTCGTTTGCCAGCCCTAGCCAAGGTTAATCTTTGGGTGGCTGTGCCTTATGAAGATGTTAAAAACCTCGTTGGTACGGTCAGCAAAGATGGCAAAGATATTATGCTTGAAATCGGCAGAGAAAAAGTTTCTTTTGAAGAAACCCTGCGCGATGTTTACAGCATTAAACTCGAGTGGAAAGCCTTGTAATTATTCCCAGACCGTCAGGCTCGAGAATGAATCGCCACGTTGCACCACAGGTGGTTTTAAGCCCAAGGCACGGTAGCCACCTTTGACCGCCCAACGAACTATCTGTTTTAAGTCAATATCGAGTAAGCGCATGGCGGCACTGGCTTCTTCCCGAATGTCTAGGCTTTGACCACTGGCACTAGAATCTGTACCAAGTGCCAATTCCACACCATGTTTAGCAAAAAGTTTCCAAGGGATGTTGCCACATTCGAGGTTATGGTTGCTGCGTGGACACGAAACCACACTGCAACCATATTGGGCAATGATTCGCACGTCCTCTTCAGAAACATTGACTGCATGGATGAGCGTCGGTTTTGCCTCGAGTACCCGCAACTCGGCTAGGTATTTAATTGGACTTAAATTAGTGCTGGGCGTTCTTCCCCAAGAAGTCTCGAAGGATGGGACGTTAAAAGATTGCATGGTTTTTGCAAGCAGACCGCCACCTGTCTGAAATAACTCGAGTTCGCTGGGGTGTTCTGCCACATGAATCTGCAAAGGTAGTCCTTCTAAGCGAGCAAATTCTGCCAAGCGCTGCAACAATTTACTCGAGACGGTAAAGGGTGTATGTGGCGATAACCCCAAACGTACAGGTTTCCCCTCGAGTTTACGCCAACGCCGCACCCGTTCTAAGGTAGCCGACATGACCGCATCAGCTTTTTCTGGATTGGCTTCAATCACTTCCCAATAGGCTACACCCGCCAGTTCGCTTTCGGTTAGTAGAAAATCCATCACTTCTTCTTTGGCGACAATATCGCCAAAGGCTGCAATACCACTGGCACGCAGGGTATTTAAGCCATCTTTGGCAGCTTTTAGACCACGTAGCCCAGCATTGGCAACCACATGTTCTGGAATCCAACGCGGATAAGGCAGCGCCTTAAAAGGCAGATGCGATAAATCCAAGTGGGTGTGAGCGTTGACTGGACGTGGCAGAATCACTCGCCCGAGGCGCTGCACTCGAGCCTCTGGAAAACTAGCCTGTAAGACTTCAAGTTTGCCAAAACCAACAATGGTGGCTTGGTTACCGACCCTACTGACCACCACCCCAGCGTTCTCGAGCGGTAAGCCAACGCCGTTGTAAACAACATCTGCTGCGTAAATTATGCGTTCCATTTAGTCCTTTGCTAGGTAACTCGGATACAACCAGTCAATCTCCCCCGAAAAACACCAACATAAAGCCAAACGTTGCCCCTCACCGTACATGATAGCATTTTGTTCAAAATCTTGTGCCACACTTAAAATTTCAGGTAAATCCACATCCCAGACAATAAAACCGGCTTCTGACCAAGAAAGGTCAGCGTTATGCCCGTGGCTGTTGCCAAAAGACCAACCTTTGGCGAGTAAAACCGTTTGCAACATGGCGTTGCGTGCCAAATTCTCATCGGCTTCGAGTGGGGTGCTGCGTGGATTCTGTGCCGAAATGAGTGCAAATCGCCGCCCAGTAAACAGAACTTGCCCTGTTGGTGTACTCGAGAAGCGAATATCTAAACCTGCCGCGTGGTAGGTGGTGGCAAGATATTCGGCGCGAAAAACTTGGTCAGGGTGCATTTTACTCCTGCACTGGTTTTAAGAAAGCAGCACTGGTGTACTGCTCGAGTGCCGCACTAATCGAGATTAACCGAGCGTCCTCGAGGGTTGGGGCAATAAATTGGACACCAGTTGGCAACCCACCGACAGTGCTAAACACGCCGTTGTCCTCATAGCCAAATGGAATACTGATGGCTGGTAAGCCCGCTAAGTTGACCGCCACCGTATCCACATCGGTTAAGTACATTTCTAAAGGGTCAACTTTTGCACCTAGTTCAAAAGCCGTACTTGGCGCAGTCGGCATTAAGAGCGCCTCCACGCCAGCAAAAACCCGAGCAAAATCAGCGGCAATCATGGCTCTGGCACGCAGCGCTTTGCTATAAAAGGCATCGTAATACCCACTGGACAAAGCATACGTTCCCATTAAAATACGGCGTTTGACTTCTGCCCCAAAACCCTGTCCCCTTGACTGACTCATGACCTCGAGTAAATCTGACCCATCCACCCGTTTTGAATAGACCATGCCATCGTACCGCGCCAAGTTACTGCTGGCTTCGGGGCAAGCAATTAAGTAATAAGCAGCCAAAGCATTTTCTAAACTGGGTAAGCTGACCTCAACCACAGTTGCGCCAAGCTGCTCGAGGGCAATTCGAGTGGCATCCACAGCACTCAATACGGCTGGGCTATTGCCATTGCCCATGCCTTCGCGTACCAACCCGATTTTCCAGCCCTTGATGTCTTGATTTATAGCACTCGAGAAGTCTGCACGGGTGGTTAAAGAGGTGGCATCCATTGGGTCATGCCCCGACATCACCTCGAGCAGTGCCGCTAAATCTGCGCTGCTACGGGCAAAAGGACCCACTTGGTCAAGGCTACTGGCATAGGCAACCACACCATACCTCGAGACTCGTCCGTAGGTTGGCTTCATACCAAGCACACCACAAAACGCGGCAGGTAAACGAATACTGCCGCCTGTGTCCGTGCCAAGCGCCCCAGAAACCATACCTTGGGCAACGGCGGCGGCACTGCCAGAGCTACTACCACCGGGGACTCGGGTATGGTCTCGAGGGTTTTTGGTTGCGCCATAAGCACTGTTTTCGCCACTTGAACCCATGCCGAATTCATCCATGTTGGCTTTGCCAATCACAACCGCACCAGCATCCAGTAAGCGCTGCAAAGCGGTACTGGTGTAAGGCGAAACAAATTTTTCTAAAATTTTTGAGCCAGCCGTTGCCCCAAGCCCACGCATCACAATGTTGTCTTTAACAGCCAAGGGATACCCCGCCAGTGGTAAATGCTCGCCAGCTTGGACTCGAGCGTCTAGGTTTATGGCTGTTTCCAAAGCATTTGGATTGAGCGAAATAAAGGCATTAAGCGAATCGGCTTGGGCGGCTTCAAGGCTTTTTGAAACAACTTCTAGGGCGGTTGTCCCACCACTTAAAATTTTATTTGTCAATGCCAACGTCATACGGCGATGCTACCAGATAGATACGCAAGTTGCCAAAATAGGTCTGGGTTTAGGCGTAGATTGAACAGTTGACAAATACAAAGAAAAGTATACATAATGTAAACTAAATTAACACTAATCGTTAAGAAGGAGAACATCATGAAAGCACTGGTCACTGGAAGCACAGGAATGCTCGGTCACAATTTGGTTCGTCAATTGTTGGCAGAGGGTTGGGAAGTCAAAGCCTTGGTTCGTTCAAAAGAAAAAGCCAAAAAACTTTTTGCGGGCTTAACCCTTGAAGTCATTGAAAGCGACATGGAAAATGTGGCTGGTTTTAGTGCAGAACTCGAGGGCGTAGACACAGTTTTTCATACGGCTGCTTACTTTAGGGAGTATTTCAAGGCTGGAAACGACCATTGGACAACCCTAAAACGCATCAACATAGACGCAAGCCTCGAGTTGATTATGGCGGCAGAAAAAGCACAAGTCAAAACCTTTATTCACACCTCCTCGAGTGGTTCAATCTCTATTCCTGCTAACCATGCCGTTGCCGACGAAAACACGCCGATGGCAACCGAAACCCGCAACTTGTATTTTAAGAGTAAAGTCGAAGGCGATAAAGCCATCAGTAACTGGTTAAATGCTGTACCTCGAGCCATTAAAATAGTCACCATTTTGCCCGGTTTTATGATTGCTCCACGCGATGCTGCCCCAACTTCGGGTGGAAAACTAATTTTAGATTTTATGGCACAAAAAATTCCTGGAATCATCAAGGCTGGAACAAGCACTGTGGATGCTCGAGATGTCGCAAATGCAATGATTAAAGCTGTACAACACGGGCGAAACGGCGAAAAGTACATTGTGGCTGGTCAATTTGTTGATTTTTCTAAGCTGTTTAGGGTACTCGAGCAGATTTCTGGGGTCAAAGCCCCAACTTTGCAAATGCCCAATTGGTTGGTTCTGGCTTTGGCACGAATAGACACCACGATTTCTGGGCTACAGCAAAAAACCCCAACCATGCCGCTAGATGGTATACAAGTGCTGCTGGTGCTGCATTCACTCTCGAGCCAAAAAGCCGAAACTGAACTTGGAGTCACGTTTCGCTCGCTCGATCAAACCCTGACCGACACGCTAGGTTGGTACAAAGACCATGGGTACATCAATTTAGCCCCAAACAAGAGGTAGACTGTTTTTGATGAACGCACCAACCCTAGGTCAACAACGCAACCAAAAACGCAAAATTGAAATTCTCGAGGCGGCGTTAGCGGTGCTTTCAGAAGATGGATACGGTCATGCCTCGATGGATAAAATTGCCGAACGCGCTTTACTGACACGGGTTGGCTTGTACAAACACTTTAAGGATAAAAATACCTTAATCCTTGCTTTGCGTGAATATAAATTGGGTCAACTGGCAGAACAGGTCAGCCGTGCTTTAGCCTCAATTCCAGATTTTGAAACCAAACTGCGAACTGTGGTCAGTCAAACGCTGCTCTATCAACAACACAATCAGGGTTTTTTTCGAGTCTTACTGTCCAGCAGTTTTTCCCAAGATTTTGCGGTTGACCTTGCTATCAAGCCATTTATTCACACCATTGAAGCGGTTTTTCAACTCGGACTCGAGCAAGGTGTGATTAAAATTGCCCACCCACTCGAGTACGCAGGGTTACTGACCACCTTGGTATTTGAGCCAAGCATCAAAAGGGCGTTCATTCCAATCCCAAACGATTTTGAACCCCCCAGCCATTTAGCCGAACTGATTTCAGGGGTGTTCTTACATGGTGTTCTGCTTTAAGTTTTAGACTTGTGCTTGGCTGTCTCTTCGTCGCGCAGCACTCGGCGCAAAATTTTTCCGATTGGGCTTTTGGGCAACTCGAGCCGAAATTCAATTTGTTTTGGGACTTTATAGGCTGCTAACTGCCCTTTACAAAACTCGGTCAGGGCTTCAGGGGTGACACTTGAGCCTTGGCGTAAAATAATAAAGGCTTTGACCGTCTCACCTCGGTACTCATCGGGTACACCAATCACCACACATTCTTGGACTGCCAAATGCTTGTACAAGACCTCTTCGATTTCTCGCGGGTAGACATTGTAGCCACTGGCATCAATCATGTCTTTTTTGCGATCCACAATATAAAAATAACCATCTTCGTCCATTCGCGCCATGTCGCCCGTCAGTAACCAGCGTTTACCCGCTATTTCTTTGATGCTGTGATTGGTTTCCTCAGTGCGCTGCCAATAACCTTGCATCACATTATGCCCAGAGATGCCAATTTCACCGATTTCACCCATCCCTACTGGCTCGAGGCTTTCAGTAAATAGCGCCAATTCCACACCCGGCAACGGAATACCAATACTGCCATCACGCCGTTCACCATTGACTGGGGTGTTGGTGGCACAGGGGCTGCATTCGGTTAGCCCGTAGCCCTCGAGCAACTTGCCACCACAACTGGCTTCAAAAGCATGAGCCACTTCGATGGGCAGGGCAGCCGCGCCCGACAAACAAATTTGCAAACTCGAGAGGTTGTACTTTTTAACTTCTGGATGATTGTTGATGGCTACATACATGGTTGGCACACCGGGAAACATGGTTGGTTTGTGCTTATGAATCGCCTCGAGAACATCTTTAATTAAAAAACGCGGTTGCAAAATCATTGTCCCAGCCGCCCGAATGGTCATGTTCATGGCAACCGTCATGCCGTAGACATGAAAAAATGGAATCACACAAAGCGTGGTTTCTTCGGCATCGCGCATGGTTGGAGTCCAACTGGCGGCACTGGTCAGGTTACTCATTAAGTTGCGGTGGGTCAGCATTGCCCCTTTAGGTGTGCCAGTCGTTCCGCCTGTGTACTGCAACAGCGCTAAGTCATCGGGCAGAACACTGGTTCTCGGAGCGCTGCTAGAGACACTTTTCTCGAGTAATTTTTTGAACTGGACAATAAATGGTTCGGGCTTGACTTCAACCCAAGTTCCATCACGTTTAGCTTTGACGGGGTACAGCAGATTCTTGGGAAACGGCAAAAAATCAGCCACGGTACTCATAATCACCCGTTTGACTGGCACACTACCAGCAATTTCACGATAACGTGGATAAAATAAATTCAGCATCACCAGTGTTTCTGCCCCACTGTCCCGAAGCTGCTGCTCGAGTTCTCGAGCCACATAGAGCGGACTGGTATTGACCACCACCGCCCCGAGCATCATTGAGCCAAAAAAGGCAATCACAAACTGCGGACAATTTGGCAGCATAATCGCTACCCTATCGCCTTTTTTAACCCCCATACCCTCGAGCGAATTGGCAAACTTACGGGCATTCTCGAGCAGGATCGCGTAATTCATCGTAAACCCTAAAAACTCGAGGGCAATACGGTCTGGAGCGCGTTTGGCTGCCCCTTCTAAGATGCTATGGATTGGGCTTTGGGGGTAAATCAAGAACTTTGGAACGCCAGTGTCGTATTTGGAAAGCCAAGGGTGCTGTATCATGGGTGTACCTCAAAGGAGCAAAGAAGTCTTGCGTTGATGCCGATAAAAGAAAGTAAAACTTAGACTCAGTATAAGTTCTTTTATGAAAAGTTCAAGTAGGGGCGCAGTTCGCTGCTACGGGAGTAAATTCGTCGTCACACCAAACCGAATGTTCGGCAAACGAATCAAACGCAAAGCCCCATCCGACGGCGCGTCCAAATCCGAACCAAGCAGCACCAATTGGGTCGGGTTACTGCTCGAGCCTAAAGCCATGGCTCGAGACTGGCTGGCGGTGGTTGTTTCAAGTAACGCCCGTGAAACCCGAATCGCACTGTCGGAACTGAGTAAAAAGCTGAGCTTAAACTTAAAAATTTTAGAAAGTGGGTCGGCTTGCACCAAGCGCCGAGGAATCCGCACCGCCACACTGACCAGTGCCGTTCCACCCGCCTCGAGTCGCCGATTTAAGTTGTTTTTGACAATATACGAATAATCTAGGACACTTTCGTTTACCCCGATTAAACCTGAGCCTCGAGCAGCCGTCTCGAGTGCCGTGCTTTCGCTTAAACGATACCCTTGAAAGTCCGAAGCGTTTTCGTCGGGAACAGGTGTGGTCGCCCCAAGCTGCATCCCATGTACGGGCAAGATTCGCTGCCCTACACTCGCATCTGTGTATAATGCGCCATCTGGATTATTGGCATCTGGGAAAGCCCGAATATCAAAAGCAGCCGTCTCGCCGACATTACCCGTTTTTGCCACAGCCCGTAAAGCAATATTCTCGAGCGGTTGAGCGCTTAAATTGGTGACACGATAAGTTGCCGTCAAGTACCGCACTCCACCAGACACAAAATCAATATCCGAATAGGTCAGTGGTAAAAAACTTACCTGTCCACTCGAGTCGGTCTCAGCATCGCGTTTATTGGTGTCCCAAGCTAAATTGACCGAACCAAGGGCGGTACTCGATAAGGCGGTACTGGCGACCAGCACGGTTTTACCGGTACTACCGCCGTTGTTGGTTGCCGTTAGGGTAAAAGTTGTGGTTTTTGAAATGTTGACCTCGAGACTGTTGCCCGTGACAATGCCAATACTTGGTGAAATACTCAGGGTTGTCGCTCCTAAAGATTGCCATGCAAGAGTGACAAGTCCAGACTCGAGGGTGTCTGGTGTGGCGGTAAAACTCGAGATGACTGGAACATCATCCAGCACGAAAATTCCCACGGTTTTAGAAGTTGTACCACCAATGCCTGTAGCCGTAAGTGTAAAGGTTTTGCTGTTGGTGACGCTAACCTCGAGACTGGTTGTACCCGTTACAGCAGTCCCATCTAAATTCAGAGCGTTCGTATTTTCGGTTGCCCAATTTAAGGTCACTTTTCCACCACCAAACGGCAATGTGCTGGGTGTGGCGGTAAAACTCGAGATGATTGGCGGGGCGGGGGCAACCACAATTTCAACGGTTTTTGTGACACTGCCACCTGCGTTACTTGCCGTTAAGGTAAAAATCGCACTGCTCGAGACGATTAGAATTTTAGTGCTTAAACCTGTGACATCTTCTAAATTTAAGCTCAGGCTCGAGGCGCGTTCAGTCACCCATGAAAGGGTCACATTGCCGCCGCCAAAGGGCAAGTTGACCTTATCGGCTGTAAAACTCGAGATGACTGGGGGCTGAACTGGGCAAGCCACCAAAAGGAGCATCAGGGTAAGAATAGCAAGAAACGATTTCATAACCATAGCTTAACTGGTAAAGATCAAAAAATCGTTAAATCAGCCCCTCGAGTTTGAGTTTGCGCCCTGTTACATATTCTAATTGGGCTGATAAGTGATGCGCCCGAACTTTTTTATGCGCCACGACCTGCCCACCAATGCGTTCAAGCGCGACCGCCAAAGAAGTCTCGCCAGCAATTTCGACCAAGGTGTGATACGGCTGTAAAAAACGCGGTTCGAGCCTCAACTTAGCATCACAAATCAGCAGTAAATCGGCTCGTTCTAACGCCTCTAAGAGGGCAGGTTCTTCTAGGGAAATACTGTGAATCATGACACCCGCAGGAGCAAACCGCGCTAAGCGCTCGGCATGAGGGCGGTCTGGGGCGGCAATCGTCAGGCTTTTTACCCCAGCTCTGGCAATTTGCACAGCAGCACTGGCGGTAGCCCCGCCGCCCAACACCACAGCATTTGCGCCAAAACCACGGTACTTCATGGATTCGAGGGTAGCCAGTAAACCATCCTCGAGCGTATGCGAACCGTTTGTGCCTCGAGTCACACTGATGGCATCTAAACCGCCATCACGCTCGGCACTGCTCGAGACGGCATCCACAAAACTCATGGCTTCAGTCGAAGCACCACCCACAAAGACCGCCCCTAAAAACCCCAATGGCTCGAGTCCTTGCACCACCCGCTCGAGTTTTGCGCTGGTCGGCACAAGCGTGGGCAAAAACTGCGCCTCGAGCTTATACAAGGCAGTCACGACTTTTTGGGCTTCTGTGCCAAGAAATGCCACGGGTTTAAGGGTATTCAAAGCTGTTGCCTCATGCGGTGGAGTATAGCAAAACTCATGTTAGACTCGAAAGCGGTATTGTCCGACAGCCCGAATTTCTTTTGCATCTATCCCTGCGGCTAGTCCTAACACCTAGGTGAAATCTTGACGAATCGTCAAGCGCTGGTTCTTATGACCGATTTTGGAGTTCGAGACGGTGCTGTAGCCGCCATGAAAGGCGTGGCGCTGCATATAGATTCTGGGCTAAGCATTCTTGACCTGACCCATGAAGTCAAACCCTTTGATATTTGGGAAGGCGCGTACAGGTTGTTGCAAACCCATGCGTATTGGCGTGACCAAACTGTGTTTGTGGTGGTCATTGACCCCGGGGTTGGTACAAATCGTAAAAGTCTGGCAGCCAAACTAAACAATGGGCAAATCATCGTCTGTCCGGACAACGGTTTACTGACGTGGCTCGAGCCTTGTATTCAAAGTATTCGAGAAATAGATGAAACACTACATCGTTTGCCCGGTTCTTCAGACTCCTATACTTTTTTAGGACGAGACTTATACGCTTACGTTGGTGCAAAACTTGCTTCTGGACAACTTAACTTTGAAAACATCGGACAAGAGTTAAGTCAATTTCAACAACTCGAGATTCGCGCCGCAACCTTAGAAAACGGGCTAATAACTGGCGTGATTCCAGTCCTCGACATCAACTTTGGCAATGTCTGGACGAATATCCCAAAAACCATGCTCGAGACAATTAAAATTTCGCATCAGGTGCAGTTTGAGGTGCGAATACTAGAGGGAACAACCGAGCGTTTTACGGGCAGAATGCCTTTTGTGCATTCGTTTGGCGCAGTTGAACAAGGGCAGCCTTTAATTTATGTCAATAGTTTATTGCAAGCCGCGATTGCAATTAACTGCCAAAGTTTTGCCGACAAGTACCAAATCTCGAGCGGGGCAGATTGGTCGGTGGAGTTGCGTTTAGTTTAGTTATTTGCGGTATTCTATGGCTCGTTATAGGAGGAAAGTATGAAAATACAAGTATTGGCAGCCTTTGGACTGGCGGGTTTAACCGCCCTAAGTTTAACTTCTGGCGCTCAGAACATGGTTAAGTACGGTGATTGCACCATTTATGGAGCAATGGGTTCAATGAAATTTACACCCGCCATTGCTGGACAATTGACAGTACAAACCAATCTGCCAAGCCCCGGATTTTGGAATGGGGATTCGCCCGAACTGATTAAAAGCGGGGTTGAATACTGCATGGCAGCCAACCTTGCCCACCGCGCTGGGTTGGAGAAAGTCGTGGTTCAAAACGTCGCTTGGGACGGCTTGGTGGCTGGGCAAACCAAGGATTTTGACTTGGCAATGAGCCAAATTTCAATTACCGAAGAACGCAAAAAAGTCGTCGAATTCAGCACCCCGTATTTCTCGAGCGACATTGGGGTAATGGTTCGCAAAGGCTTTAAGCTCGACGAAAAGACCATTAAAACTGCTAAAATTGGGGTACAACAAGGCACAACAGGCGAGAATTTTGCTCGAGAAACCTTAAAAAACAAGAACCTCAAAGTCTTCCCAGATACCCCCGGAATGTTTGTGGCGCTGCAAGCCAAACAGGTAGATGCGGTCATGACCGACACCAGTATTGTCTTGTCGCAAGCCAAGCAATCGGCTGGAAAATTTGAAGTGGTCGGGCAGTACAAAACTGGCGAAAGTTATGGCGCACTGTTCCCCAAAGCCGGCAAAAATAACAAAACCATAGACGGCATCCTTAAAGAAATGCTCAAAGATGGCACGATTGGCAAACTTGTCGGGCAGTACCTCTCTAAAGAATGGGGCATTGACCCGTTAAAAATTAAATACTTCAAACCTTAACAGCAGGATAAAGGAGGAAAGAGGAAAACAACACTTCCTTCCTCTATTCTTTATGACCGACCGTTCTGCGCGTTTCCGCGCTCCTAGTATTCCCAAAAGTGCCATGCCAATTTCGTTGGCAGCCTTACTTATCTCGAGCCTGACCACACTTTTTGCTTGGTGGGTGCTTTGGCAATTGGCTTTAGTTTTGGCTGGCGTGACCGAAGAAAACATCACCAAAGCACTCGACAAAAACGTGTACTGGTCTGAAATGCTGCCTCGAGTCGCGGCATTACCCATTTGGGCTTGGTTGATCTTAATCGTTTTAGCTCTAATTCCAGTTTGGTTGTTTATTCCAGCTTTTAAGAGTTCAAGGCTTGCGACTCGAGCCAAAGAATTTTTGATTGCCGAAAATTTAATTTCGGCTCGAGTTGCCACTGCCGACTCGAATAATGCCGCTTGGTTTTCGATAGGTTACGCCATTTTTATACTCCTTGGGTTTACTGGGCTTTGGTTTGTGATTGCTAAAGATGTGGCGGTTGGCTCTACTTTTTTTAAGCTCGATTTGATGGTCAGTAAAGCAGGTTTGGTCGGACAGGCTTTTTTGACCAATGTTTTTATTTTTATGGTTGCCCAAGTCTTGATTCTGATTTGGGCGCTGGTCGTGGCACTTGCCCGAATGATACCCGGCGCAGCAGGACAACCGATTCGTTTACTGGCAACCCTCTACACCGATGCGTTTCGCGGTTTACCGAGTGTGATTACCATTTACCTGATTGGTTTTGGTTTACCACTGACTGGAATTCCGATATTGGGGGATTTATCGCCCGTTTGGTATGCAATTATTGCCCTAACCCTGACTTACGGCGCATATGTTGCCGAGGTTTACCGCGCTGGCATCGAAAGCATACACCCAAGTCAAATGATGGCAGCCCGTAGTCTGGGCTTAAATTTCTTTCAAACCATGCGTTTTGTGATTGTGCCTCAAGCCGTGCGGCGCATTATTCCGCCTTTGCTGAATGACTTTATTGGACTGCAAAAAGACACTGCACTGGTCAATGTCATTGGCACAATAGATGCCTTTAACCAAGCCCGAATTTTAGCTTCTAATAATTTCAATCTTTCCACTGTGACGATTGTTGCGATTCTTTTTGTCCTCATCACCATTCCACAAGCCCGTTTGGTAGACAGATTACTCGAGCAGGATGCGATAAAAACCAGAGGTTCAAAATGAGTTTCCTCGAGATGCGCGGTGTGGTCAAGCTTTTTGGGTCGCTCGAGGTGTTGCGTGGCTTAAATTTAATTGTCAAAGAACACGATGTGGTCTGCTTAATCGGCGCTTCGGGCTGCGGCAAAAGCACCTTATTGCGCTGCATTAACGGACTCGAGCCAATAAGCGGCGGTGAAATTCAGATTCTAGGCGATAGGGTTTCTGGGGCTGGGGTGGATGTCAACCGTTTGCGCCGTGATGTTGGCATTGTTTTCCAAAGCTTTAACTTATTCCCACACATGAGCGTCCTCGAGAATATCTGTTTAGCACCGCGTCAGGTTTTGGGGCTAAGTAAAGCCGAAGCCGAGGCTCGAGCTTATGAACTGCTCAGGCGGGTGCAACTAGAACCCAAAGCCAAAGCCTACCCAGACCAATTAAGCGGTGGGCAGCAACAACGGGTGGCGATAGCTCGAGCGCTGGCGATGCAGCCGATGCTGATGCTACTGGACGAAATTACCTCGGCGCTCGACCCAGAATTGGTGGCAGAAGTGCTGGATTTGGTACGTGAACTGGCAAGTGAGGGCATGACCATGTTGCTTGCTACCCACGAAATGGGTTTTGCCAAGGAAGTCTCGA
>JANNEE010000531.1:0-1776 GCA_031388325.1 Deinococcales bacterium | reverse complement strand
ATCACCAATGCCAAAATGAATTGCAACCGCATCCCAAGCCCCAAATTCATAGCCCTTCTGCTCGAGCAGGAGTTTTAGGCGTTTGACATCAGCACAAATGATAAAGGCTTCGGGGGCAGTTTCTATATGGGCGTTGTTGGTTAGTTCTGCTACTCGAGATTTAGTCTGATTGGTTAAGCGAATAAAGCTGTACATCTGGGCAGTCGCATCGGTTGGGGCGTGCTGGGCGCAGTACAGAATTTGCTCGAGATGCCCAATCTCGAGCGCTTGAGGTTTGTATTTACGAATGGTGCGGTGATTGGCAAAAACGCTTAGGCGTGGGTCTAGGTTCATGGGTTTAACTTACCAAAAAACAGCGCAGTCGTTTAAGGGCTGCGCTGCAAAATAAGGTTTAGGATTTACTGGTAATTCCAAGTTCCAGCCCCACAACCAGTGATTGTCCAAGTCAGGGTATTCTTGCCATCTTTAATTTGAACTGTGCCACTATTGACCATCGCGTTTGAACCACAACTGTTTTGGTCTACTTGCATATTATTGGCAATCATGGAAAGCTCAGAGAAATATTTCTCGCTTGGGCTATCTACTTTGAAGGTGAACTTAACATTAAAGTTTAGTGTTCCTTTGGCAAAGCGGTTCGATTTTGTGGCATTGGCAATTGGGGTGAATTCGAGCGTTCCATTGATGGTGTATTCAATAAATGTCAAGTTGTTATCTTTGTATTCGATGCCTTCAAACTTAAATGTTTGAGTAACCGAGTATTTGCCACTGGCTGCGACTGTGACTAAGGTATTTGAATTGGTGCGTAAACCAGTTGCATAATTTTTGCTTGTATCGGTAAAAATAAATGTCAGATTCGTTATTCGCATCTCATAACCACTGTTTTCGTTGTTATCATCGGTATCTTTAATGTAAACAGTTCCAGTCAAAGCAGCTCCAAACCCTTCATAGGTTGTACTGCAATCAAAAGTGTAATTGAATAACTTAGGAATACCATCGCCATCAGCATCTATGGGTTGGGTTGTACCACAAGCTGTTCCAGCTTGCAGCTTGATGTTGTATTTCGCAAAAGCAGCGCTCATTTTTGAGGGGACTAAAAAGGGTGAATCGGTGCTTTGGGTGCTGATTCTCGAGAAAGCAGCATTAAGGTTTTTGGGGAGTGCTGCAAGCATGGTTTGGAATTTAGGGTTATTGGCTGCGCCTTGTTGCACCACTTCGGCGGCAGATTCGGCTGAGACAGGTGCGCCACGTAAAAACTGGGTAGAACTGGCAACGGCTTGTGGTGTGAAATCACGCATTTTTTGTTGGGTTTGTTGATCCAGTGGACGAGGTGTTGGGCAGGCTGTCAGCGTCAAGGCAATTCCAGCCAAACAAAGCAATAATTTTGTGTTCATGAGACTATCCTAGCAGAGCCTTGCAAATTTAGATGAGTAAACGAAAAAGAGAATGTTCACGAATCAGAAATTGACAGTGTTACATCTCGAGCCAAAACCCCAATTGGTGTTGCTAAGAATTGCTGTGCCATGACTTCAAGTTGTGAGCGTATTTCTGGTGTCCAAGGCTCTAAAATCAGTCGAATAAATTGTCTGTATTCTTTGGTCAGTTCGGTCGTAATGGCTGGGTCGTGGGCTTGGGCTTCTAGGACTTGTTGAATCGTAGTTTCGTCACGTTGACCTAATCGCCACCCAGCGTGAACTCGAGCCACATTCCAATGCCAGTCGGAGTCATGTATTTCTTGGTTGGTCATGTCCCAAACTTTTTGATAATCGCCAAAAGAAA
>JANNEE010000470.1:0-3066 GCA_031388325.1 Deinococcales bacterium | reverse complement strand
CTCAGGGGTAAAACCCACATTCATAAAACCGTTTAAGGTAAAAGCAACCGATACCCAAGCCGTGGTTTCTTTGGTGTGATAAGACTTATCTGCCCATGCAACAAATTCCTCGAGATGCGCCCCTGTCACCTCCTCGGGGCGGCGTTTTTGGGCAAAAACGGTTAAGCCAGCCACACCCATATCTCTAAAAGGGTGTCCAGTAAAACGCAAACCAACGGGTGCATCACGGGTATAAGTCATGCTTCCTCCAATCGAAATGATTTGATGCCCGAACCATGCTTAGCATTTTTCGGTAGCTCGAGTTGTCAAAAAAATTTAGAGCAGAATCACAGTCAAGCCCTCGGCTTTTGCTGCTGCCGCTTGGTCTTTGTCGGCGGTATAAAACTCGAGTTGAGTTAATGGTGTGTTGGCAAGATTGGCAACTTCTATTGCACTGGCAATATGGTACGCGTCGTTGGTACGAAGTTTGTAACGCATAATTAAGTCGTTGCCGAATGAAATCATAGTGGCTGTCAGTTCGAGTAAGACATATTGGTGTTGGGCATGTGCATTGAAATCCAAGACTGCTTTTTGAACTTGGGCGGGTGTAAATTCTTGACTTCGTTCTTTGTTGCGAAAAGCAGACCGAACTTCGGATGTTGTGGTGATACTTGTGTATATTTTGGGGGTTGCTTGTAGGAACTTTATGACTAAGACCCCGTTTGGTTCGGTTGGAACGTATCGTTTCACCAATGCAGAAGAATCGAAGTAAGAAATCATAGGACAAGCCTAGCATAGAGTGGTAAGTTGGACAAATCAGTTCTATAGGGAGTATTCTTTTTAAGGTTCGCCAGTCCCCATACGATAGGGGACTGAAACATAGACCTGATTTGTCATGTAAAGGCGAACCACTTTTTATATTTGCCGAGCGCGTTCTTCGAGAACAGCTTGACTCAGGCTGAATTGTTTGTTGCCAATCATGGCTAAATACTCTTGGTGTATCCGTTCGGATTCTTCTCGAGTAACTGTAATTTCTTGCTTGACGATTAGACCTTTTTTCATTAAAAGGTTGTAAATCGGGTCGATTTCTTCTGGTATCGCCTCGAGTGCTTCGCGGATAATCTCGGCTTCGCTGCGTCCAGCACTCTGCGCGAGGCGTTTGAGCTTCGCCTCGTGTTCTGGCGCAATGTAGATTTGTTTGCGAATCATAGTCATACATTAGCATTATACATCACCTTGACTCGAGTTTTCAATCTTGTACCGCCCAGCCCCAAAGTGCGCCCATTTGCCAACCCCGATTAGCTCCCCGTACCGCAAAAGCTGTGTGAATGGCTCGAGGTCGCCGACATACGTCACACTGCCAATTAAGCCGTTCATAATGACCGCTTGTCGCCCATGTCCACTGCGTCTTTGCGAAACAAATTCGGTGTGCTGCTCGAGAATGTGTACTTCGCGTGCCAGTTGCGGTAATTCACTAAAATTCGCGCCAATGCTACTGCCAGACCCGTAAATCTGCTCGAGGTTGCTTAAGCGGCGTTGCAATGCGCGGATCAGAATTGGGAAGTGCAGTTGATCAGCCACTTGTCCAGCCGTTTTTAAGTGCATAAAAGTCTCGAGGTTCAGGGTAATTTGGTTTTTTTGGATGCTTGGGAAATCCTTAGCATCAATCACGATTGGCTCGAGTTGCACCACAGGGTTATCTGCTGTCACAATCACTCGAGATTCGAGGGTGTATGGTTGGACACTTTGAACTTCGAGTAATTCAAAACGCCCTCGAGTATTGCCAATGCCATTTGCACCCATTTGACTAATTGCTGCAATGATGTAAGGCAGGTGTTGTTTGGCGCGTCCTAGAACTCGCAAACCAAACTCGAGAGTAGCCCCTGTTTGAATCATGCGTTCGTTTTGAAATGGGGTACTAAAGACCAGTGGACGCGGTGGGCTTTCTAAGCTGGCAACGTTCATGTGTGCGGGTAGCATCGGCATGTACAGGGCTGCAAAAGGGCAGATTTGACGTAGTGGGCAGGGCGCACAGGCTTCTAAGTCTTTTCTGGTGCAAGCAATTTCGTAGAGCGCATGTCCAAATGCTCCCTCGAGTTTAGAGCCAGCAAATGCGGGTAATTGAATTGGCTCGAGGGCTTTTAGGGTAATCCGAAGTTCGGTGATGGTCAAGTCAAATTGTGGCATGTGTTTCTCCATCGTACTTCCGTATCACTTCTCTCGCATCCTCAAGCCAACGCAAACGCAATTCTTGCGGCTCGAGAACCTCAACTTTTGCCCCCCAGCCCCGAATAAACGGCATCAGTTCTTGCGGTTCGCCTTTACTGTTGACCCCAATTTCAATCGTCAGAATATAATTACCCTCTTCATCGGTTTGACGGTGCTTGACCCCCGGAAAGCGTCTGTTCTCGAGCCAACGCCGTACACTGGCATCAAATTTTAGCCGTACCAGCATAGATTCGCGGTTGCCAATCACTCCCCAAGCATCGGATAAAAAAACTTGAGGGTCAAAATCCAGTGGTATTTCGTAGTGCTGACTTAAGGGTGTGATGCCTTTCATCAGACTGAGCATAAATGTCCGAACTTCATAAGGTGGATGGTTAATTCTGCGTCCAATTACATAAATTTCAAAGTTGCTTCTGGATATTTCTACAAAATATATCTCGAGTTCGTTTTTTCGTATTTGCTGGCTGGTGGTGCTAAACGCTAGGTAGTCAAAGCTGATGGTTCGGCGCTCAGTCCAACAACGAGCAATTTTTTCAAACAGAAAAAATTTTTCTTCTGTGCCTTGATTATTGGGCATGGATTGCTTGGCGATTTCCTGCATTTGTGGTGGCATGGTCAGTAAAATCTTCTCGAGTGCATTCTGATAACTTTTGGGTGGATTGCTCGAGTGGTGGTACAGCAGACGCAAAGCGATATGGGCAGCAAGGGCTTCGTCGGGTTTCATGCGTGGCGGCGGACTTTTGGTAATTTTGAACTTCTCAGGGCGTGTTGCTTGAGAGGTAATCTCAAAACCTTGGTTGGTAAGATCGGTTAAATCACGTTGCAAAGCCCGTATGTTGGCTGGGGTGTGGTCTATCTCGA
>JANNEE010000464.1:0-5661 GCA_031388325.1 Deinococcales bacterium | reverse complement strand
ACTGAACTTGAGTTAGCCGAATTGCAAAGCCTCGAACAAAACCGAGCAAGCGCACTGTCGGATTTTTTAGGTCAACTCGAGCCAGACCACAAATGGTACATCAACAATGGCTCGAGACGAATCGGTTGGCGGTTCGTCTTGCTAAATATGTTGCTGGAAAGGTTTGGTTATTGAGTGAATACCAGTATTTTTGGATTGATTCTCGGGATTTCACTTAATGTGGTCGTAAGTTATTAACTTAGGCTGTGTTCGTCAAGATATGAATGGAGGTATTGCTGCATAATTTTTTGCAAATCAAGAATGCCAATGTTGTACACATCACCGATTATATTTGGACTGGCAAGCCAATTTATTGCTTGTTTTTTCGTTGGTTCATCTGGTGAAAGCCGCATGGTATTCCAAGTAATGAAATTGTTTTGCCGTATTTTGGTAATTGTGAATTTATCCACCTCGTGCCACAAATACCTTGTTTCACGATGCAAAGTTTGAATTGAAAAGCCATCAGGGTCTAACGAAAGTCGGGGTAATTTTTTCCATAGTTGAAATAGAAGTAAAGCACCACAAAAAATTAGAAAAATACCAAGATAAGGTAGTGCGGTTCTAATCAAGTCGGAATATTCTTCCCTAAATGGGAATATGAAAGCATAACTGCCAAATCCAAAAAAAAGCAGTAATAACGGGACTATTTTACGGACTTGAGGATAGAAAACTTTAGGTATACGCATCTATCCAAAGACTATAAAACAAGAATTCAGTATCTACAAAATCGTATTTTATCTCACATTGCATGAACCCTGCATTTTGGGTTACACTTACCCGTCCGAACGGACAATTGAATAGGCGTTGGCGTAAAGATAAGCAATCTTGGCACACCCAAATCTCGAGTACCGGTTTACCAACCACATTCATCTCGAGAGAGCGCGGGTTAAAGAGGATACGAATATGGCAAATGTAGCTTTAGAACATGTGTACAAGCGTTACGGTAAGGTCACAGCCGTTACCGATTTTAATTTGAACATTGTAGATGGCGAATTCATTGTTTTCGTCGGACCGTCGGGTTGTGGTAAATCCACCACTTTGCGGATGATTGCGGGTTTGGAAGAAATCTCTGATGGCTTACTAAAAATTGATGAGCGCGTGGTCAATGACGTGCCGCCAAAAGACCGTGACATTGCCATGGTTTTCCAAAACTATGCACTTTACCCACACATGAATGTTTACGAGAACATGGCGTTCGGTTTGCGTCTGCGTAAATTCCCTAAAGACCAAATCGAGTCTCGAGTGCGTGATGCAGCTAAAATTCTGCAAATCGAGCATTTGTTGTTGCGTAAGCCAAAAGAACTTTCGGGTGGTCAACGTCAACGTGTTGCTTTGGGTCGGGCGATTGTGCGTGAACCAAAAGTCTTTTTGATGGACGAACCACTTTCTAACTTAGATGCAAAACTGCGTGTCGAAATGCGCTCCCAAATTTCTAAGTTGCATTTGCGCTTAAAAGCCACGACCATTTATGTGACCCACGACCAAATCGAAGCCATGACCATGGGAACTCGAATTGTGGTCATGAAAGACGGCTTTATTCAACAAGTAGATACCCCACTGGCGCTTTACGATTACCCAAAGAACAAGTTTGTGGCGGGTTTTATTGGCAGCCCAAGCATGAACTTTATGACCGCCACGGTTCGTGGCGATACGGTTTCTGGCGAGGGTTTTTCGGTGGCTGCCACTGGCACACTTGCCGAAAGCCTCAAAGCCTACAACGGCAAACAAGTTTGGTTTGGCATTCGCCCAGAACACCTTGGTCTTGAAGGTTCAACCAACATTGTAGCAGGGGCAAATAAATTGGTTGGTAAAGTCGAAGTTGTTGAGCCACTCGGCGCAGAAACCGATTTGTTGGTGGACATTGCTGGTCAGAGCGTGGTTGTTAAAGTAGACGGACACGCCAAAGTAAAAGTTGGCGATACGGTCACACTGTACGCCGAGCAAAGCCGTATGCACGCTTTTGATTTACAAACCGAAGCTGCGATTGGCAGATAAGAAAATAGGCAAAAGGCGAAGCGACCATGCCCGTAGCGACCAAGCCCGTGAGGTGCTGCTTTAAGGTCAAGACAGGTGCGTGTATATGGTCAAGAAGGGCGAAGGGCAAAGGCTGCTTTCGCCCTTTGCCTTTTGCCCTTCGCCTCTCTCTAAACTTGATACAACCACACTCAAGTCTATTGACATTTCTCGCTCTGATTGCTACACTCTCTTCAATGCAAGACGCTAGAGCGTTAAGCGCATAGGAAAAGTGTGTAAAACACGGTTACTCGAGAAATCATCTCGAGTATTTTGATGAGGAGAGGTGTTGTTATGGCAAAAGCCGTTGGAATTGATTTAGGAACAACAAATAGTGTTATCAGTATCGTTGAAGGTGGCAAACCAGACGTTATTGTCAACTCAGAAGGCACTCGTACCACCCCAAGCGTGGTGGCTTTTAAGGGCGCAGATAAACTTGTCGGCAACGTCGCCAAGCGTCAAGCCCCACTAAACCCAACCAATACCTTCTTTGAGGTCAAACGCTTTATTGGTCGCCGTTGGGATGAAGTGCGCGAAGAGGCGGGTCGTGCGCCATTTAAGGTCGTTGAAGGACCAAATGGCAGTGTCCGCGTCGAAACCACCGAAGGCTTAAAAGCCCCTGAAGAAATCAGTGCGATGGTGTTACGTAAAATGGTAGATGATGCCTCGAGCAAACTCGGTTATAAAGTCACCGATGTGGTGATTACCGTTCCAGCCTACTTTGATAATACTCAGCGCGAAGCCACGGCTGCGGCAGGTAAAATTGCGGGTTTGAATGTCTTGCGAATCATCAACGAACCAACGGCGGCGGCGCTTTCTTACGGCTTAGACAAAAAAGGCAACGAGAAAATCTTGGTGTTTGACTTGGGCGGCGGTAAGTTCGATGTGACCGTTCTCGAGATTGGTGATGGTGTCTTTGAAGTCAAATCCACCAATGGCGACACCCACCTTGGCGGAGCGGACATTGACCAACGGATTGTCTCTTGGCTTGCCAAGAGCTTTGAAGAAGAAAATAAGTTTGACTTGCGTAAAGACCCACAAGCCCTACAACGTTTAATCGAAGCATCCGAAAAAGCCAAGATTGAACTCTCGAGCGCGCTCGAGACCAGTATTTCTTTACCGTTTATCACCTTTGACCCTGAAACCCGCACTCCGCTTCACCTCGAGAAAAAACTGACTCGAGCGCAATTTGAGAATCTGGTCGGCGATTTATTCGAGCGTTGCCGTAAACCAGTCCTGAAAGCCCTCGAGGATGCCAAACTCAGTGCTTCGCAAATTGATGAAGTGATTCTGGTCGGCGGCAGCACCCGCATCCCAGCCGTTAAAGCCCTTGTGGAAAAATTGCTCGGCAAAACCCCGAACGAAAGCGTTAATCCAGACGAAGCCGTTGCTCTTGGTGCAGCCGTCCAAGCCGCAGTTCTTAGTGGCGATGATAGTGTGGGCGATATTGTTCTGGTGGATGTGACTCCATTAACCCTTGGCGTAGAAGTCAAAGGCGGTTTGGTTGCCCCAATGATTAGCCGCAACACCGCCGTGCCAGCTAAGAAAACCGAGATTTACACCACCGCCGATAACAACCAACCGGGCGTGGAAATCAACATTCTCCAAGGCGAACGCAGTATGGCAAATGACAACAAGAGCTTAGGGCGTTTTAAGCTCGAGGGAATCCCGCCAATGCCTGCCGGAATTCCACAAATCGAAGTCACTTTTGATTTGGATGCCAACGGTATTTTGCGCGTATCAGCTAAAGAAAAATCCACGGGCAAAGAAGCCAATATCCGTGTGGAAAACACCACTACGCTTGGTAAAGACGAAATTGACCGTATGGTGCGTGATGCCGAACTGAACGCCGAAACCGACAAGGCGAACCGTGAACGAATCGAGAAACGCAACGGCTTAGATGCTTTGCGTATTAACGCCGAAAAGCAAATTTCTGAGAGTGCCAGCGCCCCGCAAGACCTCAAAGACAAAGTGCAAAGCCTGTCCGATGAAGCCAAACTTGCGATTCAAAACGATGCCACCGACGACTTAAAAATAGAACAACTGCAAAAAGACCTCGAGGAAGCCCTGCGTAACCTGATGCAAGCCGCCGCCCAGAACCAACCAAGCCCCGAAGCTGCAAGCACCGAAACCAAGAAAGATGACGATGTGATAGATGCAGATTTCAAACCTGCTGGCTAAACTACGCATTTGGATACGCACCTTTTTGGGGCGGGGAATAAACCACCCTGTCCCAAAATTTCTAATGAGGAAGACTATGACAGACACAGAAAATAAAGAAACACTCGAGGATACTGTAAAGGTAGATAGTTCAAACGATTTGATGGGTGCAGTCAGCCCCAACGATACCGAACTCGAGAATGGCGATACCGCAACTACCATGCCAGAAATGGACGAAGCCGCTTTTGCCAAAATTGACGAGATGATGAAACGAATGCAGCGCGTAGACGAACTCGAGCGCGAAGTTTCGGAATGGAAAACCCGTTATGTGCGCCTCCAAGACGACTTTGAAAATTATCGTCGTCGCACATCCGAAGATGCCAAAGAAGCTAAAACCACGGGTGCAGCCGAAGCTATCGAAACACTCTTAGGGACTTACGACGACATCTCGAGAGCCACTGATGCTGGTGTAAAAGACCCAGCCACCCTGATTCCGGGCTTGCAAAATGTCCGCGAGAACTTTTTGAAGAACCTCGAGAAGTACGGCGCGGTCATGGTTGCAGGTAAGGATGCAGTTTTTGACCCCAATGTTCACGAAGCCCTGCAAGTCATCCCCGGCGCACAAGATGATATTGTACTCGAGGTTTTCCAAGCTGGATTCACCCTGAATGGCAAGCTGATTCGTCCGGCTCGAGTGATTGTCAGTAAGCAAATGAATTAACCGTAGGGGCGGGGCTTGCCTCGCCCGTGAGATGCGTGTTTTGGGTCAAGACAGGTATGCCTCGCCCGATATGCAAACGCCAACAGCCAATGCCAGTCAGGGCGACCACGAGGGTCGCCCCTACAAAAAACCAAAAAATTTTCCATCAAAACAGCATCGTCTCGAGGAGGACGCAAAACATGAATTACAAGGATTACTACAAAACCCTTGGAGTCCCCAAAAGCGCCTCCGAAGATGATATTAAAAGTGCCTACCGCAAACTTGCCAAGCAATACCATCCAGATAAGAATTCGGCAGCAGGGGCAGAAGCTAAATTCAAAGACATCAATGAAGCCTACGAAGTTCTTGGCGACCTCGAGAAACGCAAAATTTATGACACTTACGGCGCGGATGCAGCCAATGGACGCGTTCCACCGGGCGGCGGAGGCTACACCTACCAAGGGGGGCAAGGAACAGATTTTTCGGATTTCTTTCAGACGCTTTTTGGTGGTGGTTTTGGCGGCTCGAGAGGAGGCGGTTTTGGTGGTGCAAATCCCCAAGATATTTTTGGACAAGGTGGTTTCCAGCGCCAAGCCCCCGACGTAGAAGGCACACTACCAATCAGTTTATCCGAAGCCTTTCGCGGTACAACCCGCAATATCAATGTCGGTGATAAACAACTCGAGGTCAGTATTCCCAAAGGCGCACGTGATGGTCAAAAAATGCGCTTGCGCGGACAAGCACCCGGC
>JANNEE010000435.1:0-7087 GCA_031388325.1 Deinococcales bacterium | reverse complement strand
GCTCGTGGATGCGCCCTGGGCGGACGGGACGCTTGAACTCCCAAAGTGTCCATCGATCCTGCTAAAAGCAGGAACGCCTGGCGGTGGCTACACGGTGGCGCAGCATTTAGCCCACATGGTCGAATGCACCAAAGGTTGGGGAATGCAACTCGAGGACAGCGAGCTAAAACAATTACCAGACTTGTACTCGAATTATGATACGGACACTGGCGATTTCGATGCAGAAATGAATCTCGAGCGCATTAAAACCGTCATGACCCAAACCAAGAGTTTAGTTCTCGAGACTGCTAAAAACGCAATTGGCAAAGGTAATTTGCCGCACTCGAGTCCAGCCCAGTTCTTGATGCACATGGCAATGCACGACGCGCACCATCGTGGGCAGATTTTACTGGCGCTCAAAACCAATGGGTTTGCCTTGCCCGATGAGAATTCGCTTTGGATTCTATTGCGTGCATAATCATGTCCAAAATAACCGAAACCCTAAAAAGCAACATTCTCGAGGTGTTTGAAGAAACGTTTACCCAAACTCGAGGCATTTATCTTGACCGCCCTAAAGGTAGTTTACTCGAGACACTCGAAAACATCAGCGCCGAAGTTGCATCTGTAGCATCTAAGAATCAACGCAGTATCGCGGCTCATGTCGAACACTTGCGGGTCTATCTGGTGGCGCTGCATGGGTACATGAATGGTGCGACTTCTCCCACCGATTGGGATGCCAGTTGGCAAACGCACAGCGTGACCGAACTCGAGTGGCGAGACTTGCGCGATAACCTAAAAGCAGCTTACGAAACGCTGTATCAAGACTTACTCGAGCTTCGCGATGGCGACATCAAATTTGCCGAAAGCATCGCAATTTTAACGCACAGTGCCTATCATTTTGGAGCGATTCGACAACTGTTACTTACCAATGGGGTTTGAAATGAATATACAAACTTTTTACCAGTATTTAACCCAAGCCAGACGCGATTTATGGGCTGGTCTCGAGAACTTACCCGATGAAGTCTTATCTAAAAACATGATTCCCGCCGAGCGTTTTCACTGCATCAAAGACTTACTGATGCACATTGCGGCAGTTGAAGATTCTTGGATTCATGAGGATATTTTGCGTGATACACCCGTGTGGCAATCGGCTTTGCCACAAGCCCTATCGCAAGATGGTGTGTTTTTTGCCGCTACACCGCTCGAGACGATTTTATCTTACTGGAAAAATGTAGAAGCGAGTACCTTGGGTTTTCTCGAGGGCTTACAGACTAGCGAACTCTCGAGAATTGTTGAAGAAGAACGAACTGTCGAAGGCTTACTTTGGCATGTGATGCAGCATGAGGTTCGGCACACAGCGCAAATTGCATTGCTGATTCGCCAACAAGGTTTTAAGCCACCAGCTTTGGATTTGTTATGGTATTTGCCGCTTTAAGCCGTCTTAAGCATTTGGCACAAAATACCTAGAATTTCTTTATTGAAGCCCAACTTACAATTGCTTTTTCAAGCGCAAAGCACATCTTAAGTTGTAGACTATCGCTGTGGAATTCCCCAGTCTTGTTTGGCACTTAAAGAGTACCAGTCTTTTCGAGGACTGGGAACTCGAGGATTTAGTAACCCTTTCCAAGACCACGCCGTATCGTCGTTTTTCGGCGGGTGATGTGATTTATCATATGGATGATTTAGCCGATGCGATTTATTTTGTACGCAATGGCTTGGTCAAAATCTCTAAATTATTCCCCAATGGCAAAGAAGCAATCCTTGGGGTAGTCGGGCAGTACGGGGCGTTTGGCGAATTACTGTTAACCCCTGCCGAGAAACGCCCGCATCAAGCCGAAGCCATCGAGGATACGGTATTGATTAGTTTACCGATTTCCGAACTCGAGAATTTAATCAGAGAACGCCCAGCCTTGGCACTTAAATTTATTCAGATTATGGCGCAACGCCTTTTTGAAACCCAGTCTTGGCAAGCCGAAGCCAGTGCGTACAGCGCTCCGGCTCGCTTAGCCAGTTTGTTGTACCGTTTTGCCCTAGAATTTGGCAAGTCTGGCACAGATGGGGTGCGAATTAACCTCAAACTGACCCAAGAAGATTTATCGCGGATGATTGGTGCAACCCGTGAAACAGTTTCGCACAGCTTGAACCGTTTGAAACGCGAAGGGGCAATTGGCAGAACTCGAGTGCCATTTATTGTCAATACTCAAAAACTCGAGAAGTTCATTGCTGAGGATGAGTAGACATTCCATTGCCGAGGTGAGTAGGTGTGTACGTGTTATTTCTTGAAGTAACCTTACCAGAGCTTGCCAATACTGCCGCTTTAGATGCCCTACACCACCTCGAACGCCTTTTTGTCGGTGTAGCGGGTGTGACCAGTACGCAATTGCTGCAAAATACCGAAGACCCAAGGGTCTTACTGCTGCAAGTCTCGAGCCGAGCCGAATTATTGCAAACCGTGCGCCAAGCCGATTTGAATTTAGAAAATGTCAAAACCAGAGTTTGGGGGTTTACAGTCCTCGAGACTCCTGTGGTCTTACCAAGTGCGTGATACCTTTGGTCTTACCAAGTGCATAATTTGGGGTTTTATACTCTTGGGCGTGGTTTCATTATCTTCTTCTACAATCATCACCTTGGATGGTTTGGCTGCCAGTGGTAAGTCCAGTGTTGCAAAAGGCATCGCCCTGGCTTTGGGTGTACCCTTTATCTCGAGTGGTTTGCTGTACCGCTTGGTGGCTTTGGCGGCTCTTGAAACAAACACCGATGCCATGCGCCAAGCTGCCTTACTCGAGATGCTGCAAAAACACGATTTGCGTTTTGAAGCCCGTGCAGAAGGTAATGCCGTTTTTTTGAATCAGACCGATGTGACTGCCCTGTGCCACTCGAGTAAAGTGGATGCACTGGTCAGCGTGGTTGCCCAGCATTCACAAATTCGGCTGTGGGTCAATACCCATATTCGACTTCTTGAGCCACCGTTTGTTGCCGAAGGACGCGATATGGGAACAAATGTTTTTCCAGATGCAGCTGTCAAGATTTTCTTAACTGCCAGCAGTTTAGTGCGCGCTAAACGCCGAGTGTCTGAACGCAGCCGCAGCTTAGCCGAAGTCCAAGCCAGTATAGAAACCAGAGACGCAATGGATGCAATCAACAGCGCTCCAGCACAAGACGCGATTCTTCTTGACTCGAGTCAACTCAGTCTCGAGCAAACGGTACAACAAGCCCTTATCATTATTCAAAGAAAATTAGGATAAAATACAGTCTAAGCGCTTCTTCTTTCCTCTCTCCTGACCCCAAGGCAGTTATGAACGACAAAAATCCTGATTTATCCAACATGCCACTGGCTTTTGACATTATCAAAGCCATTTGGGGTACTTATTTTCGTTTACTTGGTACGCGCTATATTGGCGCAGAAAGCATTCCCAAATCTAGTGCAGCGATTATTGCCGCCAGTCACATCACTGCCATAGACCCTTTTGGTGTGGCGCAACCGACCAAGCGCCGTGTCCATTACATGTCCAAAGCCGAATCTTTTTTGCATCAACCGCTTCGTTGGTACATGTTAGCTGGTAATGCTTTTTCGGTTGAACGCGGTAAAATGGATTTGACTGCCATAAAAACTGCCCTGCGATTACTTAAAAATAATCAATTGCTGGTAATTTTTCCACAAGGCACACGCGGCGGACAAGAAGTTAAAGGCGGCACATCCTTAATTGCCCTAAAAGCCAAAGTCCCTGTTATACCGGTTGGAATTCATCTCGAGCCAAATTGGTTTGGGGCTAAATGCTATGTCTTTAGGTACGGCACACCGATTTTGCCAGAAGGCACACAAGAAAGCCATGCCAAAGCACTCGAGGAGGCACTGCATAAGCTCGAGCAACTATGAGCGCAAGGCTGGTACAAGCCACGGGACAAGAAACCAAGCTGCCATCATGGCTGTACCAACATATGGCAGGGCGTAAATGACAGGTGCATGGGCTTGTTGAAAGTTGCGGTTGCGAATTCCGCGTACCACACCGGGGATAATGATAATGAAAAGTAGTGCCAAACCAAAAGCAAAGACCCACCAAGGGGCAATTTGATCAATAATCAGCGCATATGCACCAGCCGCGACTGCCAAAGCCAGTAAACCTTGCATCAGCACTTGGGCGCTTGGCTTGCCAAGTAAACCAGCCGTATTTTTAAGTCCTGCCACTTGGTCGCCTTCAAAGTCACGGACTTGATTAAAAATTTGCCCGTAAGCACTGGCGGCGGTCATGGATAAAAGCGGAGCAATATAGGCGGTGTTGAGTGTTTCAGCAAAAACAAAATAACCACATAATAACTGTAAACTCGAGAGCATAATCATATGGCTGACCACATCCAGCACCGCAATGCCCTTAAAGCGCAAAGGGCGGTACGAATACAAGAACCCTAAAATAATACAAATCCCACCCAGTACCGTGACGGTCATGCCAAGTGGTAAAAACAACAAAAAACCAATTCCAGCCACCAAAAACGAAGCAAAGTTGGCTTGCCCACTTGACAATAAACCAGCCGTGACAGGGTTGCGATTTACTTTCTTGGGGTCTCTGGCATCATCGGGGGCATCTTCGACATCGTTGTACATAAAAGCAAAACCAACCGCCAACCAATTTGCCACCAAGACCAGAATCATTTTCCAACCAAACTGACCACCTGCCGCCGCTACACCCAGACAAGTGGTAAAAACCACTGCTCCCGCATAATCATTAAAACGCAACAAACGCCAGATACCAATCAATTGCTTCACACAAAACCCCATAGATAATTCTTTACACCTTGTTTAAGTGCTTAAGACAATACCGTGCCAGCATACGTTCCGACTAGGGGTCTCTTGCTGAAAATTGCACTGCGCCAATTCTCGAGATACAATCAGAGCATCATGACTCAACCTGTTGTTTCGGTAGTACATTCGGCTGTTCCTGTGCCTGCTTTGGGGCTAACCCTCTCGAGAATGTTTTTAGAAACGGCGCAGCGCCGTGGTCAGGCTGTGGCGTTGCGCCGTAAAGAATTGGGGGTTTGGCAGGGCATCTCTTGGACTCAGTACGAAGCCCAAGCACGGGCTGTGGCTGGGGCAGTGCTGGCTTGGGGTTTAGAGCCTAATCAGAGTGTGGCATTACTTGGCGAGAATCGCCCAGAGTGGGTGATTACCGACCAAGGAATCATGATGGCGGCTGGTGTGACCGCCGCGATTTATGCGACCAACGCTGCCGAGGGTGTGCAGTATGTTTTGGAGCATTCCGATTCACGCTTTGTGATTCTCGAGAACATCGAGCAACTTGATAAGGTTCTCGAGGTCAGGAGTAGTTGCCCAAAACTCGAGCGGATTGTTGTTATGGACTCCAAAGGCTTGCAACGCTTCAAAGACCCAATGGTGATTTTTTGGCAGGAATTTTTACAAATCGGGCAGACTTGGCTGCAAAACCCAAGCAACGCCGCCACGCTCGAGGCACGAATTGCCAACCGTTTACCCGAAGACCCAGCGCTGTTTATTTACACTTCGGGTACAACCGGCAGACCCAAAGGCGCGGTTTTATCGCATAAGAATTTGGTTTTTGCGTCTGGCTGCATGTCAAATCAGAACCCGATGTATGAAACCGACGAGGTGCTGTCGTTTTTGCCGCTTTCGCACATCACCGAACGAATGCTCAGTGTGGCTTTCCCTAGTCGTTATGGTTTTGTGGTCAATTTTGTCGAAAGCCCCGATATGGTGCTGCAAAACTTATATGAAATCCGTCCAACGATTTTCTTTGCTGTGCCGCGCATCTGGGAAAAAATGATGAGTGGAGTCGAAACCCGAATGATTCGCGCCGATGCCCTTAAACGGGTGGCGTTTAGGTGGGCAACGGCTCGAGGGCGAGAAATGGCAAGGGCAAAACTCGAGTCTCGCAGCCCCAGTGTGGCGAGTAATATCGCTTACCTTGGGGTATTACGCAGCTTAAAACAAAAATTAGGGTTAGACCGAGCCAGATTTGTTTTATCGGGTTCTGCCCCGATTGCCCCGAGTGTCCTTGAATTTTTTCATGGGCTTGGGGTACAAATCCGCGAAGGTTACGGACAAACCGAAGGGGCAGCCGCCGCCACGATTCATCAGGGTTTTCCGTTTAAGCTCGGCACAGTTGGTCAGGCATTGCCCGGAATCGAAATTAAAATTGCTGAAGACGGCGAAATTCTTCAGCGTGGCGACCATATTTTCTTGGGCTATCACAAGGACGAAAAAGCCACCCAAGAAGCTGTGCGTGACGGCTGGTTGCATTCTGGCGATATTGGCGAACTCGACGAAAAAGGCAATTTAACCATCACTGGACGCAAAAAAGATATTTTTATCACGGCGGCGGGTAAAAATATCGCTCCAGCCTTTATCGAAAATAAGCTCAAAGCCAGCAGTTATATCAACGATTCGGTGCTGGTTGGCGATGCTAAAAAATTCTTAAGTGCGATTATTATTTTAGACGAAGACAGTGTTTCTGAATGGGCGCAACGTCGAAAAATCCCCTTCACCACCTATACCGACCTTGTGCAGAACGAGGAAGTGGTCAAACTGATTGAATCTGAAATCGAAACTGTCAATAAAACCTTGGCTCGAGCCGAACAGGTTAAAAAATTTAGAATCCTGCCGAAAAAATTAGCTCAAGAAGACGGTGATGTCACCCCAACCCTGAAGGTTAAACGCGCCAGTATCTTAAAAACCTATGCAGGGTTAATCGAAGAAATGTATAAGGGTGGCGGCGAGTAAAGCCATTCACAAGCTATAATCTCCAAAGAATCATTTGGAGGTTATATGGCAAGAAGTGTTACGTTATTCACGGGTCAATGGGCGGATTTACCACTTTCGGAACTTGCACCTTTGGCAAAAAGCATGGGCTACGATGGTTTGGAGCTTGCCTGTTGGGGCGATCATTTTGATGTCCAAGCCGCACTGAGTTCTAAAAATTACATCAAAGATAAAAAAGCCTTACTGAAAAAACATGGTCTTAAGTGTGTTGCAATTTCGGCACATCTGGTCGGACAAGCTGTCTGTGACCTGATAGACGAACGCCACAAGTCTATTTTGCCTGCTCATGTCTGGGGTGATGGCAAACCCGAAGGTGTACGC